>CALBGD010000051.1 GCA_937893735.1 uncultured Clostridia bacterium
TTATGAGAGCGGTCGCTCCGACCGTATCGAGGTCGCGGCGCGCAGAGCTCTCCTTACCAGCGTGGCGCACGTCACGCACCGTATCTCCGAGCAGAACGGCGAGGAACTCGGCGCGGACGGCTGGGAGATGTCGGCGCACTCCGGCTCCAGACCGTCCCACGCGGTGTATCAGGGGCGGCAGTACACGCAGAAGCAGTACGAGCGGATAATAAAGCCGCTCATAAGCGAGCCGAACTGCCGACATGATGTGTTCCCGATAATTCTCGGCGTATCCGAGCCGGTTTACACCGAGGAGGAGCTCCAGAACATAGATCAGCCGCCGTTCACTTATGAGGGGCGGACTTACACAACCTACGAAGCTTCCCAGCAGATGAGGAAGATGGAGCGAGCCATGCGGAAGCAGAAAGACCGCTGTATCGTTGCGGACGCTGCCGGGGACAAGGAGGGCTTCACCGCTGCGAGTATTAAGCTCCGCCGGCAGAAGGATATCTACGAGGATTTCTGCAAGGCTGCGGACAGCTACACGCAGTATGAGCGGACTTACGTCGCCGGGTACGACCGCAGGCTTGCGGGCAAGACTGGAGCGGTTACGCGGAAGCAGCGGGAGTTTGAGAAGGCGCAGCTCAGGCTTGACAATTCCATTGAAAGCTCCTATAATTATATGGGAACTGAACATTTGTTCGCTTCTCATTATTCCGATGGCAAGCTGGATTTGAAATCCGCAAGGCGTGAGTACGATACTTTCCTCAATAGCGATGTCCCTAAAAACCACATGAAGCTGTTGAAGCAGTTTAGCTTCGGTGCCAAGTACATTGAAACCGACAACGAAAATATTACAATGGGATATTCGCCAAAAGCCGACGCGTTTGTATATAACCCTGCAAACCCACAACTTGCTAATTACGATCTTAATATGAGCCTTACCCACGAGATAGCTCATAGAATAGATAACAAGATGTTTAAATCTGATAGGCGTCAGGCGTTCACGGAAGCAATTTCAAAATACGGAGATACATTAGACAGTAAATCTGTTGCTGATAAGATAATGGAATCTGATGTGTTGAGATACAACGCTCCTCTTCAGGATATTGCAAGCGCGATCACTGGAGGAAAAGCCCCTCTTATGGCAGGGCATGATCCTGATTACTGGAACAAACCCGGGAAGAAGCAAAAAGAAATCTTTGCAAATCTATTCACACTTGAATGCTTCCAAGATTCAGATGGGCTTGAATTTGTGAAAAATGAATTGCCAGACGTATATAACGCTTATATTTCTATGACCGCTAAGCAGTTAGGAAGGTGATTACCATGGTATTACCAGTGACAGATTTAAAAGTGATATCTCAAAAAGAAAACTGGAATCTAGTCATGCAATACTACAATAAATTTGGCAAAGCAGCTCCTCCTTACAATCCCGAAACCTACGGCACAGCCGAAGCCTACGTTGAAAAGCTGAAACAATGGGTGCAGGCTGATAAGCCTGTTTCATAAATAACGATATGCACTCCCAGCAATGGGGGTGCAATTTTATACCCTGAAAGGAGAAAAGCCCATGCAGTATATATCGGAACGAATTGTAAACATATCCGATCTGGAGAAGCTCCTGACAGATATTTACCTGCTTTCACAAATAGCACAGAACAGCTCCGGCGATGAGACGCAGAAGCTGCTCCGTGAGATAGAAAAATTGGCTGACGAATCAGCCAACTTCCAGTTCCGCCTTGAAAGCAGAATCACTACTATAGCCGATTAGTAATTCTTGTATCTTCAATTCGAGGCGGTGCGCTGTGGAGATGAATGCAATCGCAAAAATTATTGCACATCATCCACTTGTATTCCTCTGATTGTTCACTTGCTGGTAATTTGCTATTTTCAACAATGGGACATTTTGCGCTCTGAAAAACAGCAGAATAAGGATTTGCCGGATCATTATATCGGTATGTTACACGAATCGGTAAATCTATATTCCATTTGTCACAGTGAACTTTCATTGGAATAATGGTACAGCTTTCCATACTTTTGACCTCCCTTCTATGTCTATTATATTAGATAGAGCGTCAAACGTCAAGAGAACTTTTTAGAAAGGAGCCCCACCAATGCAGCACAACCGATACAATAAAACCTATCAGGCGGCGGTGATCGCGGACGCAGTGCGGAAGCGCCAGCGCTGCAATCAGCGAGACCCTCCCCGGTTGATCAGGAAATACACATACCACATAATCATCGTACCCTTACCGAGGGTACATTTTTTTACCTATCTATAAGGAGGAATTTTCATGGATAAGTTAAAGGCACTTCTCCAGAAGCTCGGAATCGAGCTTACCGCAGACCAGACCAAGCAGATCGGCGAGGTCGTTGAAAAGGAGTTCGTCCCCGCCGCCGAGGTCGCAGCCGACAAAACCAAGCTCGATGAGCTGACCAGGCAGCTTGCCGCCCGGGACAAGGATCTTGAAAAGCTCAAGGCGGACAACAAGTCCGAGGAGCTCCAGAAGCAGCTTGACGAGCTGAATGCAAAGTACAAGCAGGACACCGACGACCTCAACGCGAAGCTGTCCGCGCAGCAGGCGGATTTCGCCGCGGAGAAGCTGTTCAGCGGCTACAAGTTCTCAAGCGACCGCGTGCGCAAGTCCGTTCTGGACGAGTTCAGGGGCAAGGGCTTCAGGCTCGGCGAGAACGGCGAGTTCATCGGCGGCAAGGAGTACCTTGAGGAGCTTAAGCAGTCCGAGCCGTCCGTGTTCGCGGCGGAACAGAAACCCGGGCTGTTCATGGGCAGCACGCAGAGTACTGTCAGCGCCAGCGCAAACAACCTTGAGGATCAGATCTTCGCCGGAATCGGCGTAAAGAAGTAAAGGAGGACACCACAATGGCAATCAATACAATCGAAGCAGCAAAGATTTTTCAGACCGCCCTCGATCTGCAGATGATTCAGGGAGCTACCTCCGGCTGGATGGAGGACAATGCCGGACAGACCAAGTATTCCGGCGGCGCTGAGGTCAAGATACCGAAGATGTCGCTCAGCGGTCTCGGGAACTACGACCGCGACAGTGGTTACGTTCAGGGAGCTATCACCTATTCCTACGAAACCAAGACCCTGACGCAGGACAGAGGCAGAAAGTTCCTGCTCGACAAGATGGACGTTGACGAGACCAACTTCGTTGCAAGCGCTTCCGCAGTTATGAGCGAGTTCCAGCGTACAAAGGTCATTCCGGAGGTGGACGCCTACCGTTACAGCAGAATTTACGCTCTTGCCAAGGACAGCTACGGCAGGACATACACTCCTGCCGCAAGCACTATCCTGTCCACGCTTTCCGCTGACATAACTGCGGCGCAGGACGCCGCCGGAGCTGACGACCTTGTGATCATCATGCCTATAACAGTTTCGGATATGCTGAACAACAGCGAGAAGATGACGAAGTACATCAATGCCGGTGACTTCAAGCAGGGCAACCTTGACCTCAAGGTGAGGTACTTCAATGGCATTCCTATCATTCCGGTTCCCTCTGCAAGAATGAAAACCGCCTACACATTCAACGATGGCACGACTGGCGGTCAGGAAGCCGAAGGTTTCACTCCTGCCGCAAAGGCGACCCAGATAAACTGGATAATATGTCCGAAGTCCGCTCCGATAGCCGTTTCCAAGACGGATAATTTTAAGATCATCGACCCGGACGCGAACCAGTCCGCTGACGCGTGGCTCATCGCATACCGCAAGTTCCACGACCTCTGGATAAAGGACAATATGCTGCCTTCTATCCGCGTATGCGCGGTACCTGAAACATGAGCTACGCCGACTATACCTACTACACCGAAACCTACGGCGGAAAGTCGGTAAAGCAGGAGGATTTCCTCCGGCTTTCCACCGGGGCTTCCGCGTATCTCGACCGTGTGACCTCCGGCAAAGCCGAGGAACATTCCGAGGACGACCGGCTGAAAATCTGCTGCTGTGCGCTCTGTGATATTCTCGCAGCCACAGCGGACACCGGCGGTCTGGTGAAGCAGTCAGAAAGCGTTGGAAGCTGGTCGTATTCGCTTGCGAGCGGCTCGGAGGCAACAGCCGAGGAGCTGATGTACAAGCGGTGTATGATTTGGCTTCCGGCTGAATGGCTTTACAGAGGGGTGGCGCGGGAATGAGATTCACAGAAACCATCACGGTCTACAACAAGATTCCGCAGCAGGGGCGCGAACCGGAACAGCTCCGCCGCACAGTAGTTCGCGAAGTATTCTGGGACAGCACCTCCGGAGCGGCGTTCAGTAAGTCCGGGAAAGACGGCAGCGACAGCATTACGGTCATGATTCCGGACTTGCCTGCGCTGGTTCCCGCTGCGGAGTGGTTCCGTGACGGCTGTCCGGCGGATAAGTTTACGCTTTCCCCCGGAGACATCATCGCCCGGGGAGAATGCGGAGATATCGCAAGCGCCGCGGAACTCGAACGGCAGCACACCGAAAAATTGATAATAACAGCGGTTCGTGACTGCCGGTTCGGTTCCGGGTGCTTGCATCACTGGGAGGTGAGCGGGAAGTGAAAATCACTACCGACCGTGGAACATTGTTCACTACCGCCAGCGGCAAGTCTATTCTCCGCTGGAACGGCGGTAAGCCGCCCACCGAGGAGGGGTTCAACAAGCTCCAGACGTTCATCGACAACACAGTCGTCCGGCATATGGATCCATACGTCACCATGCGTACCGGAATGCTGAAAAAGTCCGTTATCCTCGGTTCCCGAATGGGCAGCGGCGAACTGGTGTTCATTGCGCCGTATGCTCATAAGCAGTACTATCGCAACGGAAAGCTCAAGGGAAAGCGCGGTTCTCGGTGGTTTCATCGTATGTGGGCGGCGCGTAAGGATACTATCGTCCGGGAAGTTAAGAATTACGCAAGGAGGGTTATGCCGTGAAATCAGTTATGGACAGCGTTTGCGAATACCTTTCCGGGTGTCCGCTGCTCGACCCGAAACTTCCGGTCTACCTTGATTATGTGGACGATAACGACTGCTACTGCGTGGCTACGGTTCCGAATACTCCTTACCGCAAGGACATTCTC
>CALBGD010000052.1 GCA_937893735.1 uncultured Clostridia bacterium
CTGCGAGGTTCACGGACTGCTCCGTAACATTGCCGATAGCGCCTGGGTCAAGCTTTTCAGCGTATTTCCCGTAGCCGTGCCCCGGGTCGATGACTATGACCTTACCGGAAAGCGGAGCAGTAGGGACGTCAAACGTTATCATCAGGTCGCCGTTTTCGTCATAATACGCGCCGCAGCCGCTGTATATTCCCGCCTGACGGAGTTTCAGCGTGAGCCGGAATTTCGGCACGCCGTTACGCGTTACGGTATCCCAGCTTCCGGAGCTGAAAAGCGAACAACTTGAAAAATCCGGGAGCTTCGTCACGCTGGTCACGTTGTCGAAAATTATCTCTACCGTGGAGGCGTTGAAGCTGGTAACACCGTAGGGACCGTCGTCCTCGTCAACGTAGCTCACCGGAGCGGTCACGTTGAACGTTGACTTGTAATCAAGGTGTATTTTCAGGAAGCTCTTTCCGCCGGAATTCCCGACCGCCTTGACATACAGCTTGTTCTCGCCAAGCCCCGTGTCAGTGAACGTAGTCACGTCCGAAGCCTTGTATCTCCGCCCGGAGGTGCTTATAACATAATCTCCGGAGGTGCTCTTGTAATAATCCAGCGAACCTGCCGGGAGCTGTGAAAGCACGGGGCACGGCGCTCCGCCGGTGGTCTGGCTGTCGTACAGCGTGGTGTAATTGTTCAGCGTCTTTATGTAGGTCACGCTCTCAGAGGAGGACACCACCGGGGATATGGTGCCGACTACCTCGCCGGTGCCTGCGCTCGTCTGGTCCTTTATCTCGTCAACGACTACCTCTTTCGGGGGCTCCGGCTCGGCGTCTATCGTTATGCTACCGCCGGTCATGTACTTCTCGATTCCCTTGTAGACCGCGTAATAGGACGTGTTTCCGAGCTGCTGCTTCTCGCCTATCTTTCCCTCGGGGACGCGGTAATAGCCCACGAATCTCGCGTAATCGGAGTTCGCGTCAAGGTCCTCGCTGGCGCCGGATTTCTCGCGGAGCTTCACGGTGGTGCCGCCTATCACGGCAGTCACCTTGCTTCCGCTGTACGCGACAGCCTCCAGCGTAACGCGGGAGCCGCCCTCCACCAGAATATCCTTGGTCTGCTCGATGGAGCTCAGCACGTCAACGCGGCGCTCTATCGAGTAGTTTATCTTCTTGCCCTTGTGCTCGATGGTAAAGCTGTTTCTGCCGACTTTCAGCTCCTTCTGGAAGTAGAAGTTGCCCGCTTCGTTCAGCTTTATCTTCTCGCCGTCAAACAGCACGTCGAAGTTCTCGTCAAAGGTACCCATGAACTTCACCGTTGAATCGTATGTAACGAAGCTGGTCTGTGTCGGAGACGTCATCTGGAGCGTATCGAACAGCGTGTTCGTATTTATCTGCTCGTCAAAGTATTTCAGCAGCGTGGTGGTGGAACCGAGCCTGTCCTCCCGCAGACCCTGCAGAGAGTTGAAGCAGCTTCCGCCCAGCGTCGGGAACTTCTCCATTATCGAAAGCTGCCGCAGGAGCTGGTCCTCGTACCAGCCGGCGTACTCGCCTATGCGCTCGTTCAGGTGGAGGACGTACATTTTCGTGTCCGTTTCGTCCGCGAGTGCGCTCCACCACGAAATTACCTTGTCGAAATCGAGCGCCGCGTCTGAATCGGTGCCGTATGCCTTGACGACTATCATATCGGCATAGCCGCGGCTCAGGTACTCTTTCGTGTCGCAGTGACCGTCAAACAGTGCCTGCACGACGTCTGCGGTGTCCGAGCCGCCCTCCTTCGAGGAGGCG
>CALBGD010000053.1 GCA_937893735.1 uncultured Clostridia bacterium
TATTACGAAGATTTGAAAACATATCTCGAGGGAGCAGCCAACGGCGCGGATCATCTGCTGTGGAACGGCTATACGACCATAAATCCCACCAGCGGATTTATCGTGCTCGATACAAAGTCACTTATCCAGATGTCCGGCACAGTTCTTGCGGCGCAGTATTTCAATGTGCTGTCATGGTGCTGGGAGCAGATTACCCATGACCGTAAGGAACGAATTATGCTGGTGGCTGACGAATGCTGGACGATGATCGATCCACGTTGTCCGCAGTCGCTGGAATTCCTCAAAAATGCTGAGAAACGCGCCCGTAAGTACGAAGGAAGCATTATCGTGGGTACCCAGTCCACTAACGACTTCCTTGACCCGGAAGTTAAATTCTATGGGCAGTCCGTCCTTGACCTGCCTACATTCAAGCTGCTGTTTTCAATGGACGGTAAATCGCTAAAGGAAACAACTGAATTGTTCAATCTGAATGACGCACAGAGCGAGTACATTTCTTCCGGTCAGCGCGGCACGGCATTGATGAAAGTGGGAAATCAGGCTGTTATCGTTCGCTTTGAGCTGAGCGAGGAACGTCTTGAAATGTTCGGCAGAGGTGGAGGTCGATAAGTTTGGCGGTAAATCCCAAAATAATAATGATGGCGATGCAGGCAGCTAAGAGCGAAAAAGTTCGAAAAGCCGTTCTGTATATAGTGTTTATGACTCTCGGGCTTATAATGATGATATTCGTTGTATTCACCGGGTTGATAAGCGGGCTTTTTGCGGTGGTTGAGAATACTAATCTAAAAAATCACTGGAATTATATGCGCGCCAACATTTCCGAAGTATTCAACGGCATTGAGGGCGAAATCAATTCAGAGGTGAAAGATGAAGTTTATGACTTCATGCCGGAGTTTTCTGTAAACCTTTCAAAAGCCACCATAGCCAACAACTTTGACGGCAGTTCCCTTATCCTATACGATGAGGATGAAATATCCCGAGCTGAGAATATAATGCGTGATTACGCCGGACAGCTCCGTGCAATAAAATCTCAGGACGCATTCGACCGCTACGTTTCCGATTTTGACACAGAACTTTCTTTTTCGGATATCAGCAGCATTCAATTCACTGATGACACAGGTATAGATAATCTGTCCGAATACAGCGATGAACTTAAAACTTTTCTTTATCATCGTGCTATGGAACAGATGAGTAAATACAACTACACGTTTGAAAAGGTTGAGGTTGACGGAAAGCCGGCTGACCGTCAGACCCTTGTTGTGACAGCAGCGGATGGCAGCACTCAGACAGTGGAATACACCTGCATAGGCGGCGGGGAGATATATCTCCCGGAGTTCCTTGCTATGTATCACATACGGCAGGTTCGGGAGTATCTTATTAAAGTTACCGAAAATAAAATAGCGGAAGATGTAGACAGCCAGCTCGCTTTAGCTGTCGGTGACATACCGGATACCAAAGAAGAAGCCCAGGAATACATTGAAAGCTCGTGGAACAGCATGATCAATGGAAAGGGTGCGATAAACCTCAATATTTTTGAGGTGTCTAATCTGAAAGCAATTATGGAAAATGCCAATATGGACGGTGCCGTCAAGATTCAAACAGAACGTTCCTCCGATAAGCTATCCATCACGCTGGAAACAGTCGGTTCTGATTTATGGAAAGAGATTTTTCAAATAGAAGAAAATCTCTGGGAGTACGTCGGACAGACTCAATCCGCAATTGAGATGGCTCTTACCGACGCCGAAATTCCTGAAGAGGAATGGACTATATCCCTGGACAATATGGTTCAACTCGCGCTGTTCGTATATTTCGAAGGCTTCTTCGAACTTCCGGTCAGCAGCTCAGACCTTGCACCGGGAGGTAATGGTATACTGTCGCAGTGCGGTGATGTGTCAGAGCTGCACCAGTACACCTACGGCACGAAGGATATGGGAGTTCCTGAAAGAGGCATTACGCTTGAGCTGACAGGCAGGACAGCGATCCATGCAGATTTGCTTAATTGTGGAAGCTGTATACAGGACGCATTTATATATGATGTGTGGAACATGGACGAGCAGGATATCGCTAATGATACCAATTCCAAAGTCTTTAACCAGAGTGCAGTCACTCTCGCATACATAATTGATACCGACCAGTTTGAAGAAGATTACGGCTTTCCTTTCCCGACAATAAACGGGTTACGCCACGGAAGCACGATTACTCTTTTTCTGGAATTCACCTGTCTGAGCGAAGTGGAATTTGAAGACCTTGACATTGGCAGTTCCGTTGACCTTGAGAATTTGACTGTTGGTTACTCGCATGACGGGTATTACAGCGACACTTACGACAAGGGACTTTGGCGTCACCATCTTAACCGTGATGAATGCGTTCCGCACGTCGGAATAAAGACCTATTTCATGTCTGGCGAAGCTGCTGCCCCTGATCCGCCGCAGGGAACACATTACTATGGCGGACCAAGTGCAAAGGATATTGGCGTAGTTGCCAATCCCCGACTTTGGTTCAAGGCATTCCGCACCGGCATGAGCGATGAACTGTTTGAAACTATCAAGGCTGTTGAGCCGGAATAGCAATATGATAAGAGAAAGGAACTTCTACCATGACCAACCCGTTACTTATTTCCCGAAAAGAAAATGCCGGAATTCTGAGAAAGATATGTTCGGAAATAGGGGCAACTCCCCGCGAAATTTCGGGTGATGAATGGTCGCTTGCACTGTTCATCAAGACAGACCTCAAAAACTATATGTACCAGTCGCACTACGTCCTCGATGTTTCAGCATTCCTGGAAAAAGGCGATGATTTAGTTGCGCTCTGTGAGGGCATTGCGCTCCAGAAAGATCCCAACAGTATAATAATCTATGCGGATCATTTCTTCCCGGGAGATGATTTCCTGGACAAGCTGGTGCATAAGGGTATACATAATATCGTAGCCAACTACCCTGATGTGGACGAAAAGACAAACATCACGAAAATGATGGAGGATCTCAAAGAGTGCCTTACCACCGGTTTGTCCAGGCAGAAGTGGCGCAAGTACGACAAGTCCTTTGACGCATTTGCTGAAGCACGGGAAGCTGCTCTTATCGCTGAAAAAGAAAACGAGAAGCCGCGCTATTCACAGGCGAGCCTGCATATAGCGGTTGTGGGAGCGCAGAGCAGGATAGGCACAACTTCCTTTGCTTTGCGTATGGCAGAGTATTTCCGCAGCCGCGACGGCGAAAGCGTAGTCGTATGCGCCAGCCGGCGCGGAGCCGAGCAGCTCGAAATGATGGAAACCTGCTATGAAGAAGCAAAGCTGCAGGATGGAATTTACACGATCAACGGCATAGACATTTGCAGTTCTGATACTGATACCGCAAAAGTCTACAACGCTGAGATATATGACTTTGGCAGCAAGAAGCCAACGGACTTTTCCGGCTTCGACAAGATATATGTCATAGGCGGTACTTCGTGGAACGAGCTGCCGATGATATATGATATCCAAAATGATCTCAACATGGTAAACTACACCGTTGCCGTCAACTTTTCCGATGAAACATCTGTTGAGAAGAACCGTGAGCTGCTTTCCGTCAACCTCAATGATGTAATTTGCCTGCCTTATGCGCCGGATCCGTTCTCACTGACCGCCGGATATGAGGAGATTTTCGACAAGGATTTTGTCGAGTGGGCAGACAGCCCTGCTGAAGAAGCTGATTTATCAGCCGAAAAATAAAGATATGGAGCAAACAAGACATGAAACAGAACAGACAGTTTGTCCGGGTGAATTCGGACTTTATAAACAAGGACCTGTCAGCCGGCGCTGTAATGGTTCTGTTTCTGCTTGCTTCGATAGCCCAGGCTGGCGGCAGTGATACTGCTGTCATATCCAATGCAAGAATCGCTGAGCGCACCAAGCTCACGAATATAACCAGAATAATCAATGAACTGTACGCCATAGGTGCAGTAACTGAGCGCATTCAGCGCTTCAAGAGCAATCGCCAGAAGTGCAACGCTTACGTCCTTTCAGAAGCCGTTTCAGCGCCGAAAAATTATGTTCTTGTTCCGGTATCCGCGGTGGAACTTCCTAAAAGCTGTCTTAGGCTGTTTATGCTGTACTGCATACACGCTAGTGCCGTGGGACGCTGCCTGCTGTCCCTTTCAATGATACAGGAGCTTTCCGGAATGGCGCGCGGAACGATTATTTCATGCAACAAGGAACTTACGGAGCAAGGCTACATAGCCAAGCAGCAGTACGTTCGCAGAGAGGGAGATTTCGGATACAACCGAGTATACATCTCTCATCTTCTCCGGCGCAGGAGCGAAACCAAACGTGCTGAAACATTCCGTATTATCGTCAATTCCGGCGTTCTCAGCTTTGAGAGTAAATGCGCTGCTGAGCGCTCACTGTCACATGAGCCAACCCCAGAATTTGCAAAAGCAATGCGATATCTGTTCCGGAATACCAGAGTTGCACATTTTATCAGGACTATTCTCCGCAGCATGAAAAATGCTGCGGTTTTTCTTTGCCAGAAATGGGGTAGTCGAAAAAAGAATATCCGATTTATAAATCTAAAACCTGTTTTAATAATTAAAAAATATATTCCGAAAAAAGAATTATTATACTTTCGGTAATTTGAAAGGAGCTGCTTATGTTAAGCATAGAAACGATTTCTCAGCGGCTTGCGGACGCCAAAGGCAAGCGTGAGCGCCTTATATCGACCCTTAACCGGCATACTGCCGCCCTGGAGAAAAAAGAACGCGAATTTGAGAAAACCTACAAGCTGAAGCCGGAGCTTTGCAGCGAGGAATCTCTTAGAGGAAATGACAAGGCGTTCTGGGATTTCTACTCGATCAAATCGAAAAATAGCGATATTCTTTCCGTGAACAAACGTATCCAGGAAGCAGAAGAACGTATTCAGGCGCTCCAGGCTGAACTTCGCTCAGCCGAAGCACAGCAGGCATTCATGGAAAATCAAATTCCTGATGTTATAAAAGACTTCTTCGTACGCTGGAAGGAAGACAGTATTTCTTTTTTCAGCAATCGTTATGAGCAGTACCAGGATTTTGTCCAGGAGCTCCGAACAAAAGAGCTTGCAGCCCGGAAAGAAGCGGTCAGGACGCTTCCTGCATATTCTCAATACGCAGAACGTGTGGACAGAATGAGCGATTACGATCTGCACAACGTATTCCCCAGAAAGCCAATGGAAGATTTCCTGAAATCGCTGAATCTTGATTATCGCAGTATCAGCGAAGCTAAGAGCAGCTTCACCGGTCCGATCGTTTCTGAGATGTGCAAGTACAATGACCCGGAGCAGCGGAGAGCATTCCTTGAGCGAACCATGGACCGTGAAATGAGAAGCAAAATGCTTGACCTGGCTCAGCGAATAGGGGAAAAGGTCGGCAGAATAACCGACGCTGCGGGTCTGCACGTTCAGAACGGCGAAATTGCCGGCGTGATTTACGGAGAGAATGGCAGTGCGACTATTCAGACGATCGGCGCCGGCGGGTATAATATTCAGCGCTTTCATTTTCGGACGCTTGTTCATGAACTGGAGCAGTACCAAGCTCACGACCAGGGCGAGCAGCCTGAGCAGGAAGAAGACGGCGATGAAATGGAGATGTGAGTAAAGAAAGTGGTGCCTCATGGTGAGGCACGTAGTTTTTACTGGAAAGGAAAAAATATGATTGATATCCGCGAACACTTTAAGAAATCTATGCTTTCACAATATTATGAATCTGAAGACTCAAAACGCATTCCCGAAAATGTGTTTTTGAAAATTCTTGATGATTATATGGAAACGGAATGGATTAGTAATTATGAACACGATGAAGAACAAAGACTAAAAGATTTTATTCCTCAAGGCGAACCCTATGACAGGGAACGTGCGATAGAGTACGCTGAAAAAAGAAATGTTTCGATAGATGATATTGTTTATAGCATAGCATGCGGCTTTTGGCTTGGATTCCCAATAATGATATACGAAATGGCTGAATCAAAATTTGGCATACCTCTCTGGAATACAGAAAGACCATGGGCTGATAAAAAATGCTATAAAAAATGCCCATTGGGTGATTGCTGCAATTGCCATCCTAATATGATATTTTATATCGGCAATAAGAACTATTGCCTGGGACAGCTTTATATGAATAACAAATTACATGACAAGAGTACGCTGGGTTTGCCCGTGTATGACGATTACGAATTATATTGTCTTACAACACCATTTAATGAACTTCATCCGCCTGAAAGAACCCCGAGCAGTATTGTCGACCAGCTGCTTGTAGGTTTTCAATTTGACTACACAGAAACAGTTCCGAAAGGATTTTTCTATGGATGGATGTATCGTACTTACGGAGTCATTGCTCCGAAATTTCGCAGAAAGAATAATAAGTTTGTTGGCGGCAATGTTATTCCTTTTCTATAATAATCATATGTGACTTCTCAATCTTAAAATTGTTGTATTTTTTATGGCCTTTTTTCGTCCATTTCATGCTAGTAAACATAGCTATTAAAGCTACGTCGCAATCAACATTATTCTTTATTTTACTATATGCTTGTTCCTTCACGATTCCTGAGCAAAACGGATTTTCTGCACCTATTTTATAAATATTAAGTGACATAAAAGGTCCATCTTTAGAAAGACGTTTTTCCCATTTTATTTTCACACGCCCATAGAACACCATAAACCTATCATAATCTTCTTCAAGAAAAGGTGATGTCAAGGACTTGGAAGGAATACGCTTTTGGTTACTTTTTCTACTGACCTTTTCTCTAGGTATGGGTTTCATATCAATGTCGTTGCCATTTATATTTACTGCAAGGGGGTGATCTTTAGTTCTAATCTTTTTCAAAAGAGAATCAATAACTTGGCTAAGTCTTAACTGAATATCTCTTTTGTTCGGTTCTAGATCAATCTTTGTTTCAATATGATTATCCGATATTTCATCTAACCCCAAAACACAATCATCATTATGATCTTGATGTTGGAATCCTCTTAAATAAAAGCCATACTTTGTCCGGCACAAGGTAAGTTGAGGTACTTTACATTCGGGACAATACATATTGTTGCAGTATTTTGTCAGAAAAGCATCATTGTCCTTGATTCTTTCTTCTATCAAATCTTCGATATTTATCACATCTACACTTTTATTTACGGGATCAATGTATGCAACTGAATCATATTTCCCATACTTTCTTTTATCCATAAATGCTCCTTTCATTATATCAGGTGCCTCACAGTGAGGCACCTGCGTGCTTCATAATGTATATATTGCACAAAACGCACAACATAAAATTGTAATAAATTGTACAGCCATTGACATTGACAAGCGGAGAATAATATAGTATAATAAATAAGGTGATTTAGTAAACACCAATAGGCTTCCATGAATTCCA
>CALBGD010000054.1 GCA_937893735.1 uncultured Clostridia bacterium
TTCGCCATGAAACAACCTCCGCAGTCTGAAATATACGCGGCGTATAAAGAAGCTCCTCCAGAGGAAAACGTACGCCCGGTAGGAGAACTTACCCGCCGGAATTTTCTTCCCGTTCCGGGTGATGTACCTTACGCGCGCCGTTATCTGCTCCGGCGTTATGCCGGGCTCCGGGGAGAGCTGATTGTCGCCGCACATGGTGAAGCTCCCGTTCTGCTCTGATATTACCCGGTGTAATATGTAGGAGCCGTCCGCGCGCTGATAGAACGCGATATCTCCGGGTCTGACCGGGGCTTTTTCGAGGGTCACGCTGTCCCTGCCCTGAACTATCAGCGGGAGCATACTCGTGCCGCGCGGGAAAATCGTGAACTCCCCGCCGCTGTCGAGCACCGCGCGTATAGTGTCGTCGTAATCCGACAGGCGGAACCTCTGCTCAGGCAAGGAGCGCCGCCTTTTTCAGCTTTTCCGTGAACGCGGCGACATCGGTCTGCGCCTGCTCCGGGGTCACGTCGTATTCGCCGAGGAGCGCGGCGCAGAGCTGCTCCGGGGTCTTGTCGGCGGAGAGCTGTTCCCACAGGAACTTCCCGCTTTCGTTAAGGCGGATTATCCCGTTGAAGCTGCGGCTTGCCTCGCCCAGGGCCACAACAACGTACTGCCCGCCGACCTTTCTCAGCATGAAACCGTCTTTTATTTTCATAGGTATACCTCTTTCTGTAAAGTATGCTTTAATTATATAATATCATCTGTAAAAAGTCAATGCCGGCTGTTACACGGCGGACGGGTAAAAGTGCACAAAGAAAATTGCGGGTGTTAGTAAATAATGGAGAAAATGCCGCGCCGGGACTTTTATTGCTTGACTTTTAAAGAAACTAAAGTTATAATTAACAATAAGGATTTATTTTCCTTAACGGGAGAAAAACAATATTACTTTTTATGGAGGTTAATTTTATGAGATTCAAGCGTGCGATGGCTGCTTCAATGGCGGCTGTTATGGCGGTAAGCTCTGCTATCGTTTGCCAGATTACGGCGAGCGCGGCGGCTGATGAAACATTATCAACTGGTTCACTTGGCAGTGCTGAACTTACAGAGGACCAGTATAATAAGGGCTATATAGCTAAACCCACTATTACACTTGATAACAAGTGGGGCAATGCAACAAGCCTTAGCGGATATGGAAAAGTTGTAGTATCGTATACCTGTGACGCAGTCGATGATATTGCCAATATATATCTTGTTGCACAGAACGGAACAGTAAACTGGCATCAGGCTGTCGCTAAGCCACAGGCGAAAGGCACGATTACTCTTGATTTATCTGACGTACAGGATAAGACATACGAGGCTATTTGCCTGCTTCTACATATTCGATCGGTGATACATTTGACCCTAAGTTCACGGTTACCAGTGCAACTCTTTGTTCAGCGGACACAAGAACATGGAATGAAACAGAACTTAATGTTGATGGACTTCCTGCTACTACCGAGAATACAAACACAGCAATTGAAATAGGCACTGGGAAAACACTTGACCCGAGCAAGTACAGCGATGAAGCTAAATTAGTTGTATACTATACTTCCGGTAATCAGAGCGGCTGGGGAAACATTCAGGTAGTTGATAATTCAACTGGCTGGGATTCAATAACCACCCTTCCTTCAAAGGGAGACGGCGTTGAGGCAAAGGGCGAGATAGATCTTTCTACGATCAAGGATATGACAAAGATCGTTCTTCAGAATAATAATGGCTCTGTGCTGACTAAAATCACAGTAAAGGACGTTGAGAAGTCTGACGTTGAAGTATCTTCCCTGACGATCGAGGGTGACGCAAAGAGAACCGCTACATACGGCGACGCTGATGTTGAGCTGTCAGTAAAGCCGAATGACGACGCTACCACTTACGATGAATCAAAGGTAACATGGGCTTCTTCCAATGAAGATGTTGCTGCCGTTTCCACAGACGGCAAGGTTACATTTGTCGGCGCCGGCGATGTTAAAATAACCGCAACTTATGACAACAATGATACTATCACCGCTTCTGTTGATTTCACTGTTGCCAAGAAGCAAGTAACTGCAACAATCACCGCAGGCGATGTTACGGACGCTTCCAAGGACGACGCAGAAGATAAGGCAAAGGCTGCCGTAAAGGTAGTTTCTGCTGACCTTACCGATAAGGACTACACCGTTTCTGTTAGGGTAGACGGCAAGAAGTATACAGCAGCCGTTGAACTCACAGAAGCAGCTGACAAGAAGTACGCGCTTACTGCCGCTGCTGCCAACGGAAACATCAGCTATAAGGTTACAGGTCTTAAGCTCAGCGAAAACACCCTTGCTATTCCCGTAACAAAAACCGATGGCGTACAGCTCACAGCTGCTATCCAGCCTGAGGGTCTGGCTGAGGGCGATATCGAGTGGAAGACCGATGACGATACAGTTGCAACAGTTGAGAACGGTCTGGTAAAGCCGGTTTCCGGCTCCGCAGGCAAAACGACCACTGTCACTGCGACCGTAAAGGGCACTGATGTAAAGGCAGAGTGCACAGTATCTATCGTTGAGGTAGTTAACCCCGCTGTAAAGATAGAACTCGACAAGACAGAGCTTTCCGGCACAGCAGGCGACAATGCAGAGTTAAAGGCTGTCGTTACCGCTGAGGATACCACAAAGGACTGCACCGATGTAGTTACATGGAAGTCCTCTGATGAAAAGGTTGCAGCTGTAAACGCAGGCTCCGTTACATTTGTGGGCGAGGGCACAGCTACCATCACCGCAACTGTCGGCGGCCAGTCCGCAACCTGCAAGGTTACCGTAAAGGCTAAGGTCATTGCAGTTGAAAAGGTAACTCTCGACAAGACCTCCGCAGAGCTCACGGTCGGCGATACAGCAACTCTCAAGGCAACTGTAACTCCCGACGACGCTACCGACAAGACCGTTACATGGACTTCCTCCGATGAATCCGTTGCGACCGTCAAGGACGGCGTTGTTACCGCTGTAAAGGCTGGTACAGCTACCATCACCGCAAAGGCTGACGGCAAGACCGCAGAGTGCAGGATTACCGTAAAGGCTAAGAGCCAGCCTGTTAAGGAAACAGTGCTCTGGAGCGGAAACACCGACCTCGGCACCGACTGGAACAAGAACGTGACAGTTCCCAAGGCGGACGTAAAGATCGGTGATGTGATCAGGATCAAGGTAGGCACAGGCTCCGCTGAGTACCACCAGATCAAGATCATGGACAGCAGCTGGAATGTTCTTTCCTCCCTCAAGAGCAGGGCTCACTCTGAGTACGGCACCATCGACGTTGACAAGGACGGCTATGTTGAGTTCACTGTAAACGCTGCGGACGCTAAGCTCATCAGCGAGGGCGGTCTGATAATCTCCGGCTACGACCTGACTATCTCCTCTGTTTCCAACAAGGCGATGAAGGACGAGACCTATGCTCCGTCCACCAAGGTACATACTGTTGTAAACAACGGCACTTCCCAGATCGCGGTATTCGCTATCTCCGAGGAGGACGCTGACAAGTACCAGAGCTACACCGTTACCATCACAAGAGGCAGCGACAACAAGTGCGTATATGTTATCGTCAAGGACTGCTACAAGTACGTTACATACAACAACGGCACTGAGGACATCAGAGTTTCCGGCAACGGCGCTTACTACATCATGCTTGACATCACAGACATTGAGGACAGCTTCGGCGGTATCACAGTAAGAATCACCCCCACAGTACCCAAGGGTTGATTGAAAGAGAGGAAATTACGCAATGAAAAAGACATACGTACAGCCTGAGATAGAGATCACAGCTTTCACCACTGAGGATATCATCACTGCCAGCACCATATCTTCCGGCATGAACAAGAAGGACGATGTTATCGGCAATGGTGTGAAGATCGACCTTAAGGACAAGGAATGGAACTGATCCGCTCTGTAAAGACGGCATAACTGAACGCCGGACGTGTAAAAGCGCCCGGCGTTTTTACGAGGTGTGAATGACAAGGATATACAATATCTGCGGTCTTAACGTGGAGTGCGATTTCCGGTTCCCGACAATGACCGCCCGGGCGGAGAAATACCTTTCCGGCGGCGTTCCGGAGATCCGCGTGCCGTTCCAGCCGGAAAAATTCGAATGGCTGAAACAGCAGGAGCCCTCCCTTGACGACGACAACTGCGAGATAATCTGCACAACCGAGAGCTTCTATATGCAGCTTCTGGGCTTCGGGGGATTCATGCTCCATTCCAGCGCCGTGGTGATGGACGGAGAAGCCTACCTGTTCTCCGCGCCCAGCGGCACCGGGAAATCCACGCACACGGCGCTCTGGCTGAAGCTCTTCGGGGAGCGCGCCGCGATACTCAACGACGACAAGCCCGCGATACTCCTCCGGGAGGACGGTATCTTTGCCTGCGGAACTCCGTGGAGCGGCAAGAGCGACCTTAATCTGAACCTGTGCGTTCCTCTGCGGGGGATATGCGTGCTGGAGCGCAGTCTGCAGAATTTCATCAATCCTCTCCCGGCAGAGAGAGCCGTGTACGCGCTGATGAACCAGACCCTCCGGCCGGAGGAACCGGAAAAAATGGCGGCTCTGCTGGAATACATCGACCGGGTAACGGAAAATATCCCGATGTGGAGAATGGGCTGCAATATCTTGGCAGAGGCGGCTCAGCTCGCTTATGATGCCATGTCAGGAAAGTAGTAAAAACTCAGCCATCTTTCACCTGAAAGCGAAAGATGGCTTTTTTGACAGCCCTTTTCTGTGCCTGATGGGCGGCTTGAACCTTAATTACAATTCGGTTACAATATGTCGGAATATGTTTACAAATGGAATATTATATGCTATAATCTCTATGAAGAAAAGGGGGGAGAGCATGAATGTTCCGGCAGTACTGCCGACCTACAACCCGAAGGAGAAGATTTTCGGCGTGGTTGACGGGCTGATATCCGCGGGATTTGAGCATATAGTCATAATAGACGACGGAAGCCGCCCGGAGTGCGGCGCGATATTCTCCCGGCTGACGGAGATACCGCAGTGCACGGTGCTCCATCACGGAGTTAACCGCGGCAAGGGGCGGGGGCTTAAAACCGGATTCTCATATGTTCTTGAGCACTTCACGGACTGCTCCGGAGTCGTCACCACGGACGACGACGGACAGCACACCCCGCAGGATATCCGCCGGTGCGCCGAGGAAATGGAGCGCACAGGACGTCCGGTGCTTGGCGCCCGGGATTTCTCCGGCGGGGATATCCCGCCCAAAAGCCGCTTCGGCAACAACACGACCCGGTTCGTTTTCAGGTTCCTCTGCGGGATAAAAATAACCGACACCCAGACGGGGCTGAGGGCGCTCCCGCGGGAGTGCCTGCCGGCTCTCGTGAAGCTCGGCGGGGAGCGCTTCGAGTACGAAACCAATATGCTGCTCGAGATGAAGCGCCTCGGCTGGAGCTTCGATGAAGTCAGGATACAGACGATATACGACGACAACAACAAGGGCACGCACTTCAATCCGCTGACTGATTCACTGCGTATCTACGGCATGATATTCAAGTTCATGCTGAGCTCCCTTGGCTGCTCGCTGATAGACATAGCGCTGTTCACGGCGCTCAACCTGCTGACTCAGCCGCTTTTCGGTGAGAACGAAACGCTACGCATTTTTGCGGCTACGGCGGGGGCGCGGGTGGTATCCTCGCTGGTGAACTTCCTTGTCAACAGGAGCCGCGTTTTCCGCTCCGGCGGCAGCGTGAAGCGCTCCATGGCGAGATACTACATACTCTGCGCGGGACAGCTCGCCGCCTCGGCGCTGTGCGTGCGGGGAGTTTCGTTTTTGTTCAGCGCCTCTGCGGGCTGGCAGTCCGTGATAAAGATAGTTATAGACACGATTCTGTTTTTCGTGAGCTTCGGTATCCAGCGCGACTGGGTCTACGCAGGCTCGAAAGGGGATAAGAAATGACCGGAAACACACTGGAAGAAAAGCAGCTCCCCCGGAGCCGTCCGCGCTTCAAGAAGAAAAAGCCCGGCACGGCGGCTATGGTGATACGGCGCGTACTGCTGGTGTTCTTCACGATAATTCTGGCGGTGCTTGCGGCTCTGCTGGGCGTGGTGTACGTCATGGAAAAGGGTCCCTCCGAAACGGCGCGGAACATCTTCGTTATCTCCTGCCGGGAAACCAGCGCCATAAAGTGGGTCCCGAACATATTCCTCTCAGACGAGCTGGTTGAGGAGATAGCCGCCCAGAACACCATCAAGGAAACGGACGACATCACCGACCCTGATTTAGTCCAGATACCCTCCCCGGATAACGCAGGGAGCGCCGCAGAAGCCGACCCGGACATCGACCCGGACGGCGACGGCGTGGACATAATCGACGTCAGCGGCTCCACATTCAAGGGCAAGATGATGGTGGTCTACGACCCGTCAAGGGTGTTCGTGGGCATTTCGGGAAAATTCGGTCTGGAGGAACAGGGCAAGACCCTGCCTGAGATATACGCCTCCTACGATAACATAATCGGAGCGGTCAACGGCGGCGGCTTTGACGACCGTCCCGGACACATGACCGGCGGCGAGCCGTGGGGTATAGTCATGTCCGAGGGCGAAGTCCTCTGGGGCACGCCGATGTACTATTCATGGGACACCATCGGGATAACATGGGACAATAAGCTTGTCGTCGGCAAGATGACCGTGCAGGAGGCAGTAGATATGGGAGTCCGCGACGCGGTGAAGTTCGGGCCTATCCTGATAGTGAACGGCGAGCCGGTGGAGGCACTCGGCGACGGAAGCGGGCTGAATCCCCGCACGGCGATAGGACAGCGCGCGGACGGCGCAATGCTCCTGCTGACGATAGACGGCAGGCAGTCCAACAGCCTCGGCGCGAGCCTTGCGGACGTCCGGGACGTAATGCTTGATTTCGGCGCGGTGAACGCCGCGAATCTTGACGGCGGCTCCTCCACGAACATGATGTTCAACGGCGAGATAATCAACCAGAGCGCCAGCCTGATAGGGCTCCGCAAGATGTGCACCGCGATACTGGTAAGGGGTAAGGAATGAGTACGAAAAAGCGGAGCCGGAAGGGCACGATAGTTTTTTACGCGATATATTTCGTCCTGCTGGCGGCGGTGCTTTCGGCGGCAGTCGTGGGGCTCGGAAAGCTGTGGGAGTTCCTCCAGCGGTACGAAGCCTGCCAGATTTACCACGTCACGGACGCGGCGGCAGAGGAGCTTAATTCCGGTAAGCTCGACCTGCTTTACGCGGCGGCTGAGGGCGATATCTCCCCCTACGAGGACGAGGAGGCGCTGCACCGCCAGCTCCGGGAGCGCTTCACAGGGGAGTTCTCCTTCAAGAAAAGCGCCAAGGAGAGCACCAAGGAAAGCCCGGTCTACACGATGATATGCGGCGGCGAGCCGATGGCGTACATAGCGCTCACGCAGACCGCGCAGGACTCCGTTTACGGCTTCGGGATATACAGCATTACCCGCGCCTACGGGATAACTCCGGAGAAAAACGAGAGCGTAACGGTCACGGTGCCCACCGGGTGCTCCGCGCTGATAAACGGAAAGCCGCTGACGGAATACGCGAAAAAGACCTCCGAACCGGTGGAGGGCTGGGAGGATTTCGGGGATTACCTCGCGGACCCGCCGGAGCTGACCACCTATACAATAGACGGACTGATGTACCCGCCGGAGGTGGAATTCACGGGCGCGGGCGGGAATCTCCCGGCGGAGATATCGCAGGACGGCGCGTATTCCTGCGCCCTGCCGGTGACGGACAGCGCCGCCGCAGAGGAAGCGGAGCAGTTCGCGCTGGAATTCTCGGAGATGTATTCGAAGTACATCGCGAACGACCTGTATTTCTCGGCGATATCCGGCTATATCCCGCAGGACGTGAAGCTTTACAGCGACCTGCGGACTTACGAGGGGCAGTTCTACACCTACCACACCGGGTACGACTTCACTGAGGAAAAGACGGTGAGCGTACAGCAGTACTCCGCAGAGTGCTTCTCGGTGCGCGTGAGCTATGTGCACAACGTGTATTACGGCGGGGAGACCTACTCCTACCCGGCGGACAACACGATATACGCGGTCAGGACAGACGGAGGCTGGAGGGCTGTCGGGCTCACGATGAACTAATGGCGGCATTTGAAATATGTTGCAATCAGCTCCCGGCTGTGGTATACTTAATGTATACTATTTCAGCCGGGAGTGATTTTTCTGTACTACATCACCGTAAAAGACATACTTGACCTCGACATAGCAAAGGACTGGAAGGTGCTTGCGGGAAACGGCGGGCTCTCCAAGACCGTGAGCTGGTTCTACATCTGTCAGGACGACGAAATTACCCCGTGGGTGCAGGGGCGCGAGCTGATGATACTCTACGGCTCCGGCGTGAAGCGGGACACCGCAAACCTCGTCAGAATTGTTGACATCTGCTCCGAGCGCCAGATATCCGCGATACTGGTGCTGATAGGCCATTATTTTATGGAGCTCCCCGCCGAAATGCTGGACGAGGCCGACCGTCTGGACGTCCCGGTCATCACCATGCCCGCCTCTATCCCGATAGGCGCGGTCACCAAGGCGGTGGCTTATCTGCTGTTCTCCGAGCGGCACTATATGCGGCGCGGCGGCGAGGCCCTGCGGGATATAATCTACGGCTACGACGAGGACGAGCGCAGCCACTTCAACGCCATCGAGCGCGCGGGCTACAAGATGCGCAGGCGTTCCTTCGTGGCGGTAATGCGCACCTCCGACCGGGCGCTGTCAGAGATGACGGACACCCAGCATATCCTGACCGATGTGTGCAATGTGCTCAACACCCCGATAGCATATATCCAGAAAAACCGCATAGTCGCCCTCACCGGCACGGACGATACGGATTCCGTACACTCTCTGATGGAGGCGGGCGAAAGGCTGGTATCACTCGCTTCGGAGAAGTACGGGCTGAAAAATATGTACTTCGCCCTCGGCAGCCAGATAACCCATAAAAATACGATAAAATCCAGCTACCGGGACGCCGTGAATACCGTCAGAGCCGTTGATGTTTACCCAATTGACAGAAAATGCAGGAATTGCGCGGAGCTTCCTGCAATAATAAAGATGCTTTTCCGGACAGATGACCGGGATTTCATACGGAGCTGTTATGAGCAGGAACTCGGCGGCATAATCGAATACGACAGGAAGCATAATGCCGAGCTGCTGATAACGCTGGAGCGCTTCTTTGAGGAGAACTGCAACGCCAGCCGCGCCGCCGACAAGCTGTATATCCACCGCAACACCATGAACAACCGCCTGCGGCTGATTTTCGATATCCTCGGGCACAACTGCTCAGACCCAGAAAAACGCTTCGCCGCCGAGAACGCAATTTACTGCTTCAAATACCTTAATATGCAGGAAGAACAAAAATAAATTGCAACACTGTGCAAACTGTACATCGTAATTTGCCGGATATTGTGCTAAAATACAAACAAGCAAAAGGACAGCGCAGTCCTGATGGAGAATCAAAGCTCCGTCAGGGCTGCGGCTTTTTTTATTCATGAATTGTCAGGAGGTTATTGAAATGCTGGTAAAAAATGCGAAGCTCAGAAAGAAAGACGGACTTTACGACATCACGATAACAGGCGGAAAGTTCGGAAAGATAGTTCCCGCCGGGCAGGGCGGCGCAGACCCGGAGACCATTGACGCGGCAGGAAAGCTGGTCATTCCTCCCTACTGCGACTCACACGTTCATCTTGACTATGCGATGACCGCCGGAGTTCCGCACCACAACCTCAGCGGTACGTTATTCGAGGGGATCCAGATATGGGCTGATCACAAGGCGCAGGTTCCGCTCACCAAGGAATACATGAGGGAGAACGCAATAAAGACCCTTGAGCTGATGAGGTCCTACGGCGTACAGCACGTCCGCTCCCACGTTGATACCGGCGATGAGAATATGCTGGGCGTTAAAACCCTGCTGGAGCTGAAAGAGGAATACAAGGACAAGGTAGATATTCAGCTCGTTGCATTCCCGCAGGACGGCGTATACACCTACAAGAAGGGCGCGGAGCTCCTTGAGGAGGCTGTAAAGCTCGGCTGCGACTGCGTAGGCGGTATCCCGCACTTTGAGTACACAAGGGAATACGGCGTGAAGTCAGTGGAAAAGACCTTCGAGCTGGCTGAGAAATACGACAGGCTCATTGATATCCACTGCGACGAGATAGACGACGAAGCTTCAAGGTTCCTCGAGGTAGCGGCAACGCTCGCCTATGAGAGCGGGCTCACGGATAAGGTGACGGCGAGCCACACGGTGGCAATGCACTCCTACAACAACGCCTACTGCATGAAGCTGTTCAATATCCTGAAGAAATCGAAGATAAATTTCGCGGTATGTCCGCATGAGAACACGCACCTTCAGGGCAGGGCGGACGCTTATCCCAAGCGCCGCGGCGTAACAAGGGTAAAGGAGCTGCTTGACGCGGGACTGAACGTTTCGTTCGGTCAGGATTCCATCTCAGACCCGTGGTACCCTCTCGGCACCGGAAATATGCTGTGGGTGCTTGAATTCGGGCTCCACGTATGCCAGTACATGGGTTACGATGAGATCTCGAACAGCCTCGACCTCATCACGGAAAACGGCGCTAAGACGATGCACATCACCGACCGCTACGGAATCGGCGAGGGCAAGCCGGCGGACTTCCTCATCATCGACGCAGAGAACGATTTCGAGGCTGTACAGTACCTGAAAGACGTGCTTTACTCCGTAAAGAACGGCAAAATCATCATGAAGCGCGACCCGGCAGTGGTAACGCTTTACTAAATAAAGAAAAAGGAACACAAGGAGGAAACAACAATGAAATCACGATTCTTAAAGAAGCTCTTATCCGCAGCGCTGGCAGTGACCACCTGCGCAGGCATCGTCACCGGAATGACCGGCTGCGAGGGCGGCTCGTCCGATGAGATAAAGATAGGTCTGCTGTTCTCAAAGACCGGCGCTACCGCCATCACCGAGGAATGTATGATAAACGCCGCACAGATGGCCATTGACGAGGTGAACGACGCCGGCGGGATCAACGGAAAGAAGCTCACCTACGTTCTCGAGGACTACGCGACAGACGCCGCAACAGCCGCAGAGAAGATAAAGAAGCTCATCATGCAGGACGAGGTCATCGCGACAGTCGGCTGCTACACCTCCGCTTCTCGTATCGCCTGCGAGCCGGTGGTAGAGGACAACGATTCGCTGCTTATCTACCCCACATTCTACGAGGGCGAGGAGCCGTCCAAGAACGTGGTCTACACAGGCGCAGTTCCGAACCAGCAGGGCGATATCTTCGTACCGTGGCTGGCTGAGAACGTCGGCAAGAAGTTCTTCCTGCTGGGCACCGATACGGTTTACGCTCAGCTCATCAACTCCCAGTGCCGCGCAAGCCTTGACGCGTGCGGCGGCGAGGTAGTCGGCGAGGAATACGTTCCGAACGCGCACAACGACTTCTCCTCCATCATCACAAAGATCAAGGAGGCTGACCCGGACGTGCTGTTCGTAAACCTCAACGGCGACTCCGGAGTTGCATTCTTCAAGCAGTACAAGCAGTACGGTCTGGACGCTTCCACAATGCCGGTAGCCTCCTACCTGCTGGACGAATCCACCGTTGCGGCTCTCGGCGCTGAAACAGCCGCAGGCCACTACACCTCCATCAACTATGTAAGCACGCTCGACACTGACGCAAACAAGGAGTTCCTGAAGAAGTACCACGAGAAGTTCGGCGACGACGCTGAGATGACCGTTGTCGGCGAGGAGACCTACGTTTCCGTAAAGCTTCTTGCAGAGGCTCTGAAAAAGACTGACGACTACTCCGCAGCTTCCATCATCAAGGCGATGGACGGCATCACGCTGGACGTTCCCGAGGGTCAGGTAAAGTTCGACCCGGAGACAAACCACCTCTATCTCAGAGGCAGAATTGCAAAGGTAAGCGACGAGGGCAAGTTCGAGGTAGTTTACGAATCCCCTGAGCTCATCAAGCCGGATCCTACAAAGTAAAGGCGGTATCCACTATTCCAAAAGAGATGGAGCGGCAGAGGTTGCCGCTCCATTTACCGAAATGAGGTGCATTTTATGTTTATCGCTGCTCAGCTGATAAACGGTATATCGGCGTCTGCGCTGCTGCTGATATATTCCCTCGGCGTTGTCGTGATCATGGGTCACATGAACGTGGTCAACATGGCGCACGGCGAATGTATCATGCTTGGGGCCTACGTCTGCTACTATATCAACACCGTTGCGGGCGCGCCGTTCTTCGTGGCGCTGATAATGTCGTTCGTTGTGACGGCGCTGTTCGGGCTGCTGATAGAACGTCTGGTCATACGGAAGCTCTACGGCAAGACTGCGGAAACGCTGCTCGCGACCTACGCGCTGTCGCTAATCGTGAAGCAGCTTGTAAACCTGATCTGCGGCTCGGAGCTGAAATACATCGCGATACCCTTTGAGGGTCATCTGGATATCGGCGGCGTGACTATCCCGTACTACAACATCTTCATTATCCTGTTCGCGGCGGTTATCCTGCTGGTAACATGGATAATCTTCTACAAGACCCCGTTCGGGACAAAGATGAGGGCTGTCACCAGTAACCGCCCGATGACCGAATGCCTCGGAATAAACGCGCACGCTGTCGATTCCCTGACGTTCGCTTTCGGCGTAGGCCTTGCGGGACTTGCAGGCGCGGTCCTCGCCCCGATACGCGGCGTATCGCCGTTCATGGGAGCCTCCTACATCACCGACTCGTTCATCAACGTATGCGTCGGCGGACTCCAGTCCATGATAGGCACAACGCTTTCTTCGCTGCTCATCGGCGAATCCACCTCTATCCTCGGCGGCTTCTGGAACGAGGTAGACGCAAAGATACTCGTGTTCCTGATAGTCGTGGTACTTATCCGGTTCCGTCCGGACGGACTTTTCAGAAAGGAGAAGAGATAATATGCTGGAACGCATTAAAAAAATGCCCGTCAACAGATGGGTAGACATCGCACTCTTCATCTTTCTGCTGATCTTCCCGCTCATCTTCAACGATTACCGCACGGGCTTCATGGGGAAGACCGCAGCCTACATGATATTCGCGCTTTCCCTTGACCTGCTGTGGGGCTACACCGGGCTTATGAGCTTCGGTCACGCGGCTCTGTTCGGGCTTGGCGGCTACATCGTCGGGCTTTCGTTCACCATTCAGGACGGTATCCCGTCGTTCATGGCAAGAATGGGCGTCGAGGAGCTCCCGTGGTTCCTGAAGATACTTGAAAACAACATCGTTGCCTCCCTGCTGGGGCTGATAATCCCCGGGGCTTTCGCAGCGTTCCTCGGATACTTCATATTTTCCAGCAAGGTCAGCGGTATATTCTTCTCGCTGATAACGATGGCTCTGGCGCAGATATTCGAGACATTCTTCGCGAACCAGTCCGCCTACACCAACGGCACCAGCGGACTCGGCGGCCTCCCGCGCAGCTTCTTCGGCATCGAGCTGAAAGTAAAGCCGTTCTACTACCTCACAATAGGAATCGTGATACTGGTCTACCTGCTGTGCCTGTGGCTGACGAACTCCCGGTTCGGCAAGGTGCTGATGTCCGTGCGCGAGGACGAGCGCAGGCTCTCCTTTATCGGCTACAATCCCGCGAGATTCAAGATCGCCGTTTACGCGCTGTCCGGTATGCTGGCGGGGCTCTCCGGAATGCTGTTCGTTCCGTTCAACGGAATGATCTCCCCGACCGAGCTGGGTATCTCCCTCTCCACGATGGTGCTTATCTGGATAGCAGTCGGCGGCAGGGGAAACCTCACCGGCGCAATGCTCGGAACGGTGCTGATAAACTGGCTCCAGACGCTGCTTTCGGAATACTCCGCGGATATCTGGCCGCTGGTTCTGGGTGCGCTTATTCTTGCGGTAATATTCCTTATCCCGACAGGCATAATCGGCAAGCTGAAGGAGATACAGTACAACATCGCCGCGCGAAAGACCCTCGAAAAGCTCTCGGCAAAGGAGGAAGAGAATCATGGGTGAAGTACAGCCGCTGCTCAGGGTGGAACATCTGAGCGTAGAATTCAAGAAATTCAAGGCGCTGACCGATGTGAACCTCACCGTAAACAAGGGCGAGGTGCGGGTGGTCATAGGTCCTAACGGCGCGGGAAAATCCACGCTGATGGACCTCATCTGCGGCAGGACGAAGCCCACCTCCGGCAAGGTATTCTTTGACGGCGTGGACATCACCGGAAAGGAGCCCTACGATATCTCCGCGAAATACGGCATAGGGCGCAAGTTCCAGAACCCGAACATCTTCAATATGCTGACGGTGTACGAGAACATCGAGGTGGCTCTGCGGGGCTACAACACGGTGTTCAGGGCGCTGGCATTCCGGCGCACGGCGGAGGTAAGGGAGAAGATAGACCGCGTGCTGGAGATGATAAAGCTCAGCGAAAAGCGGAACATCATCGCCTCCTCCCTCTCCCACGGCGAGCGCCAGTGGCTGGAGATAGGCATGGTGATAGCACAGGACCCGAAGCTCATCATTCTTGACGAGCCGACCGCCGGCATGACCGCCGCGGAGACCTACAAGACCGGCGAGATGATAAAGGAGCTGCTCGCCGACCACACCGTAATGGTAGTCGAGCACGACATGGACTTCGTAAAGCAGGTGGCGCAGACCGTAACGGTGCTGCACCACGGTCAGCTTCTCGCGGAGGGCACCTTCGAGGAAGTCGAAAAGGACCCCCGCGTAATACAGGTGTACCTCAAGGACGATTCAGACGAAGAAGCAAAGGAGGCGTGAGGAAATGCTGGAGGTATCGCACGTCAACGTGAACTACGGCAAGAGCCGCGTAATAACGGACGTATCATTCACCCTCAACCGCGGCAGGAAGCTGGTGGTTCTGGGGCGCAACGGCGTAGGCAAGACCACGCTGATGAAATGCATCATGGGGCTTCTCCCGGTGGAGGGCAAGGGCACGCTCACGCTGGAAAACAAGAACATCACGAAAATGCCCGCCTATATGCACAACCAGATGGGCATAGGCTATGTTCCGCAGGGGCGCGAGATAATTCCGGATTTCACCGTGCGCGAGAATCTGGAGCTCGGCTGTCTGGGGCACAGCTCGGTCAGCTTCAAGGAGCAGTTCGACATCGTGCTGGACTACTTCCCGGCGCTTAAGGAGCACATGAACCGCAAGGGCGGCGTGCTCTCCGGCGGTCAGCAGCAGCAGCTCGCGATAGGGCGCTGCCTGATGGGCAGACCCTCGATAGTGGTTCTGGACGAGCCGACAGAGGGTATACAGCCGAACGTAGTTTCCGAGATAGCCACAACGCTGAACCGTATCTCAAAGGAGATGTACCTCAGCATTATTCTGGTGGAGCAGAACATAAAGTTCGCGAAGCGCATCGCGGAGGATTTCATAATCCTCCAGAAAGGCTCCATCGTTGCGCAGGGAGCCATAGGGGAGCTTAACGACGACCTCGCCAGGAAGTATCTGGCGGTGTGAGTTTATACAGAAATATCCACCGGAATATCCGGTGGATATTTTTTATGCGAAGCCTGCAAGAGAACGGCGTTTCAGCGCGTTTTCAAGAAGCTCCGGCAGGCGCTCCGGCGGGCAGGCGAAGCACGGGATATCCAGCGCCGATACGCGCTTTGCGAGCTCCTCGTCGTAAATCGGCTTTCCGCTGTCGGAGACCGCCAGCAGCACCACGATGTTAACCCCGGAGCTGCGGAGCTCCTCCAGACGGCGGAGAAGCCTGCTGCGGTTGCCGCCCTCGTACAGGTCGGTGATAAGGAACATCGTGGTCTTTTCCGGCTGCGTGACAAGCCCGGAGCAGTACGCCACGGATTTTTCTATGTCCGTGCCGCCGCCGAGCTGTATTCCGTACAGCAGCTCCACCGGGTCTGAGCAGTGCTCTGTGAGGTCGGTGACGGCGGTGTCGAATGCGATTACGTGCGTTTTAATGGAGCTTATGCTGGCGAGAATGCACCCCATCACGGAGGAATATATCGCGGATTCCCCCATGGAGCCGCTCTGGTCGATGTCCAGTATCACGGTGCGGGAGCCGGATTTCGCCGCCCGCTCGTAGAACCAGAATCTTTCCGGCAGGAGGAGTTTCCGCTCTGGGTCGTAGTTGCCGAGATTCCTGCGGATAGTGGTGCGGAAATCCAGCGCCGCCGCGCTTGGTATCGGGGAGTGCTCCCGGCGGTTCAGCGCGGAGCTCACAGAGCGGCGCAGGTCGTCCGACAGGCGGCGGTTTATGTCCTTCACTATCTTCGCGATGTAGCGCCGGGCGTTGTCCTTCGCCCGGGCGGGTATCTGGTCCTTCAGCGTGAGCAGAAGCGCCGCCGTGGAAATATCCGGCGCGAGACCCTCCAGCATTTCCGGCTCAAACAGGAGCTGCTTCAGCCCGCAGCGCTCTATCGCGTCGTTCTGTATCACGCGTATCTCGGTCTGGCTGAAAAGAGAGCGCAGGTCGCCGAGCCACTTTGTCAGCTTCGGGGAGGACTTCCCGCTGCCCGCCATTCCGGACGGGCTTCCGTCGGAGCTCCCGCCGTATATCTGCGCCAGCGCGGAATCCATCAGCATATCCTCCTCGGACATTGCTCCGGCGCCGCCGAGGGCGTCCATCGTGTCCTCGCAGCAGCTCCCGAGGATAAGCCGCCAGCGTTTCAGAATTTCCTTGTTTTCCATTAAATATCTCCGAAATCAAAATCGTCAAGACTGCTGATGTCCTGCTGTTCCTGAGCGTTCAGCTCCCCTGCGGCGAACTCAGCCGCCGCCTGCTTCGAGATACCCAGCACCTCGCCGATGTTCTCGGCTATGTCGGATTTTTCAGCGGGGGTGTATTCCGCGAACGTTCGCCGCAGGCAGACCAGCACAGGCTTGAATTCCTCCGGGGAGAGCCCCGCCGTGAAATCGCACAGCTTCTCCCAGACGGAAAGCCGGCTTATCAGCGCGCGGCGGTTTTTCTTCGAGAATCCCTCGAACCACTGCGCTCCCTCTGCGGCGAATCCCGGGGAAAGCCGCCTGCCGATGAGCTCCGAGAGCTTATCGGGGGCTATCAGCCCGCGCTCCATCAGCACCGCGCAGCAGAAGCCCGAGAGCAGCGGCGAGGCAAAGTTGTTGTCCGCGATATCCGAGAGAAGGGCGGTGAATCTCGCGCCGTCAAGGAAGTCGTGGGCGGTGCAGGCGTCGTTCACGGCGGAAACTGCGGTGATCAGCTGCTCTGCAGCCGGGCGGTCGCATACCATGCCGGAGGGCAGGCACAGGCAGAATCTCAGGAACAGCTTCTCCATAAGCTCCGGCAGGCTGCTAAGCTCCAGGCGGCGTATGCTGCCGAAGCGCAGTATCCCGGAAAGCGTGCCGATGGCGCTTCCTATCTCGGCGGCGGAGGAGCACTCCGCGGTCTGCCGCTGCACCGAGGAAGCGGCGGTTTTCACGCAGGCTGGAAGTCCGCATTCGAATGCGGTATCAAGGAGCCTTGCGGTCTCCGCCACGGAATCTGCTTCCGCGAGCCGCAGCGACAGGTCGTTTGCCGCCGCCTGCTCCACCGTGTCGCCTTTCAGGGAGGCTTCCACTATCTCTATCTCCGCCTGCGGGCTCCAGCGGAGCTCCCACAGCTCCGCCCATGTGGCGTTGTCCTGCGGGCGGGCTTTCTGTATGCAGAAGCTCACCCCGAGGGATTTCAGCCGGTGCAGGAAAAACGAGCGTTCAAGGTCGAGAAAAGCCGCCTTTTCCGTCTTTACCCGGAGATTTTCCCGCAGGTCGAGGGACAGCTCCTCTGCGGACGCCTTGCGGTATTTCTGGAGCTTCAGCTCCTTTAACTGCCGCATGAAATCCTCCTGCACGGAGGTGCAGACTGCGCCCTCCGGCATGGAGCCTATTTTCGTGCCTATCTCGATATCCGCGCAGGCGAGGGAGATCTCCGAGAAGCTGCCGTGACCAAGGCAGGTGACAGCCGCGTCCCGCAGGTCTGCTAGATTCGGGAGCATTCCGCCGCGCATTCCGGCGAGGGTATCCGCAAGGCGCTTTGCCTCGATGACCTCCGCGGTGGAGCAGGCAAAGCCGTGCTCCCGCTGGTACTGCGCTATCTTCGCGAGGTACTGCGCGGCGCTGTCCCGGATATCGCCGGAGCGGCGGCATTCCCACATAAGCTCGTTGTAGCCCGGAGCCCTGCACCCCGCGCCGTAGCCGGAGCGCTCCGACAGCCGGAAGTAGGAATATGGCATGAGCGTCGCCTTTGACGGCACTGACGGGAGCTTCTCCGTGAGCGCCCTGTCTTGCTCGGTGAATGGAACGTTTTTCAGCCCAGCCGTGTGGAATGCTCCGGTCATCACCGCGATATTACCGCCGGGGTGCGCCGCTTCGCACTCGCTTATCACGCGGCGCATGAACGCTTCCCTAAGGGAATTCTGCTGGTCATTGCCGGAAAAGCTGCGGAGCTCCGCGCCGTAATTCTCAGCGGCGGCGAGGAAATCTTCGTAGCTCTCGCACTGCTCGAAGCAGTATTCCCAGAACGACCCGTTATCCATGCCGGAGACCGTCTCCATGCGCTCGTAAACGTTCGGCGGGCTGTCCGGGGATTCTCCTTTATCCGGGGTTTCCCGCTGTATCTGAGCCAGTACGCAGCCGGAGGGCAGGTCGCAGAAGCGCACTTCCACGCCGTTTTTCACCGCCCACTTCATCGCGGCGTATTCCGGGGAGAATTCCGCGAAGGGGTATAGCACGGTGTGCACCGGGGCTTCCTCGGTGTAGGCTAGTATGGCGCCGGGGAGCTCCACCTCCGGGGCGCATAGCTGAGGTATCAGTCCGCTGAGGTCGGAGGGTCCCTCAATAAGGAGCACCTCCGGCTGTGTGCGCCGCAGGAATTCCTCCGCGTAAAACGCGCAGGCGGGGGAGTGGTGTCTTACTCCGAAAAATTCCGTCATTACGCGTTTCTCTCCCTGCATTCAGCGTACAGCCCCGCGCAGTCGCGGCGCTTTTTCATCACGTTTTCGAGGTACTCCGCCCAGACCGCCTTGTCCTTGGTGTCGTCCTTGACCACTGCCCCCTGGAGCGCGGAGGCTAAGTCCGCGTCTGAAATCTCGCCGTTTCCGAAGCTCCCGGCGAGAGCCATGCTGTTTATCAGCAGGGAAATGGCCTCTGCGGAGGACAGCACGCCGGAGGTCTGTTTCAGCTTCACCTGACCGTCGAGGGTCTGCCCGTTTCTGAGCTCCCGGAAGATGGTGACAACGCGCTCCACTGCGGTGCGGTCGGGGAGCTTCGCGGTCAGCCCGAAGCTGTCGGAAAGCTGTGCGACTCTGGTGTTTACGATGTTTATTTCAGTTTCCATATCGGCGGGAGCCGGGAGCACCACGATATTGAAACGGCGCTTCAGCGCGGAGGACATCTCGTTTACGCCCTTGTCCCGGGTGTTGGCGGTGGCTATCACGGAGAAGCCCTTTTTCGCGGGGACTTCCTCGGAGAGCTCCGGCACGGAAATGCGCTTTTCCGAAAGAATGGAGATGAGCGCGTCCTGCACCTCGCTGGCACAGCGGGATATCTCCTCTATTCTGGCTATGGAGCCGGTTTCCATTGCGGTGTATACCGGGCTCTTCACAAGGGCTTCGTGGGAGGGTCCCTTTGCAAGCAGGAGGGCGTAATTCCATGAGTAGCGTATCTGCTCCTCGGTGGTGCCGGCGGTGCCCTGTATCACCCGGGAGGAATCGCCGTTTATCGCGGCGGTGAGGTGCTCCGACAGCCATGATTTCGCGGGTCCCGGCTCGCCTATCAGCAGGAGGGCGCGGTCGGTGACGAGGGTGGCTATGCATATCTCGACTATGCGGCGGTCGCCCATGTATTTCGGCGTGATGACGGTCTTGCCGGACTTGCCGCCCATTATGTAGGTCAGCACCGAGCGCGGGGACATCTTCCAGCCGGCAGGCACCGGGTCGGTTTCGTTCTTTATCAGGGCTTCAAGCTCTGCCTTGTATAATTCCTCGGCGGGGAGGCGGAGTATATCGGACATGGTTTGGTTCCTTTCTTTATTCGGGGAGTTCTTTCAGCATGGTTTCTGCATATTGTTTGCAGTACGAGAGATTTCCTGTCAGTATCGTGTCCCGCATTTCCTTGAGTATCGAGCGTTTCTGCTCCACGGTGAGAAGCGGGGTTTTCGCGGTCTCCGTTATGGAGCGGGGCGCGTTGTATGGGAACATCGCATAGCTGCGTAACATCTGAAATCGGGTTTTGTCGTCCGGCTGGCTGTTATCCAGTATCAGCGACAGCGCATCGTAGAGGGGAGTTGTTTTCATCGCGGCGAGGGCGTATTTAACAGCCTGCGCCTTTATCATATCAGCGTCAGCGGGAGCCGCCGAATCAATGGCGCGGCTCAGGAACATACACCGCTCCCGCACTGCGTATTCTGATTTATTGGAATCATCTCCGAGCATTGAGGTGTCTCCGAGAAGCTCAATAAACGATTCCGGCATACGCTCGAAAAGCGGCATTGTCAGCACGCGGACGGGGATATTACCGTAGGACACGGGAACCTCTTCCTCAAAAATATATCTCCCGTCGCTTTCGGAATAGCGGATACCCTCCTCCAGAATATCAAATACCGGATAGACTCCCCTGCGGGATATGCGCTTTTTCAGCTCTGCGGCAACGGCGTCCGGGTCGTCCGCAAGCATGGCGATACACCATGCGGTGAAGAACGCCTCTGGCTGTTTTTCGTGCAGGCGCAGGGTCATCGCCCTGAAGCCGCCGTCCGGGTCGGGGAACATATTGTTGATCAGCACGGCGTTAAGCTCCCGGAGTTCAGATGCTCCACCCGGACTTGCGGGGAACTTCTCCGCGTATTCCACCGCCCGCAGAAAGCAGTCGTCTGTGTCCCGCTTGTTTATCATCATGGCGGCGGTGCTCATGACCTGCTTTAAATCCGGGCGGTTCTTCTTGTCGGCGGCGAAAGCCTCGTCCAGCCTGCCGCGGATAAGCTCCGACGCAACACCCGAGGGAGAAGCGCAGATTATCGGCAGATAGCTGTCCTTGTACTTCGCGGTGAGCTTTTTCAGTATTTCGTCAAATCCCGGAGGGTCGAGCCGGGCGGTTTCAAGCAGGGCGGCGGTCTTTACCTTGCCCTTTTCGGTGCGGCAGAAATCCAGCAGGCGCGGAGCGTTCCCGCTGTCCCGGGCAAGCGCCTGAATTGCCTTTATGCGGACGTTCTGCGGGGCTTCCTCGTTTTCCGCGAGGGAGAGGTACCAGTCATTCTCGGCGCTTCCGGCGGTGTCTGCGACGTAATCTATCTGAACTCCCGGGCATTTCTCGTCCGACAGGTCGAGGGAGGCTTTCAGCGGCGGCACGATGGAATCACCGTAGGCGGCGCACATTTCCCGGGCAAAGGCGGCGATGTTCTCGCTTTTCTCGCCGGAGGCGCAGATGAACTGCTCCAGTATGCGCGGGTCGCCGAGGAGCTTGTATTCGTGCGGGTCGAGATTTTTCAGGTGCGGGCTTTTGGTGAGTATCGCCGCCCACAGCGACCTCACGGAGCGCCAGCCGGCTTCCATATTGCATTCCACATCGTATTCCAGCGTGCCCGGGCGGGATTCCTCCGCGTTTGTGTAGTGTCCCTGCGCAACGGCGAGTGCGTCCGCCAGAGCTATGCAGTCCGCCAGCAGGAGCGCGGGCTCCGGCTCGGTGAAGAGCCTTGCGCACATATCCCGCAGGCGCGCAAAGGTCTTGTTGGCTTCCGCAAGGGGAGCCATGCCCTCCACGGCGCGTTTCAGCCGGAAATCCTCGGTGATGGAAGCGCACCCAGCAGAGGCGCAGTCGTAGAGCCTGTCGTGAAGCTCGTAAAAAGGTGCAGTATTCATATAAATTCCCCCCTCAGCACAGCTTTGTGATACCGTCCGTGTGGACTATCGACATCGGGCAGAGGAACATTCTGTGATCCTCCGGCGCGTAGTACATCAGCCCGAAAAGCGCGCCGTTCCGCAGTCTGCGGCTGTCCACAAACGAAAGGACATCGCAGCAGTTCGGGAACTGCCGGTAGTACGCCTGAAGCGTTATGCTCTCATCGCCGAGCCTCAGCACGGCGCGGCGCCTGTCCGCGAGCTGTATCTCGTCAAAGCGGAGAAGCACCCCGGCGTACGGCTCGGAGAGGGTGTTTTTCAGGTCGTTCTTGGCTGTCTTTACCGCCTCCGCGATACTGGAGCCCGCCTTTTCGATGACGCGGGAGTAATCCGGCGCGGATATCTCGGCGGCCTCCCACCGCACCCGGGGATTCAGCCCGCCGGGGTAGCGGCAGAGCACGGGGATATGGAAGATACCATTCGCGGAATCCTCCTGTTTAAGATATTTGGCGGCTTTCACCGGGCGTATGTTGCGGGTGCAGTATATCTCCCCGGAGCCGAGGTCGAGCCAGAATCCGTTGTCCGTTTCCACGGTGAGGTTGTAGTTGTTTGTCTCGCAGAATGCAAGCTGGATAAGCTCGGCGTTCTCCTTGTACAGCCCCGCCTCCCGGAGCTGGGAGAGCTTCCACACGCCGCCGAGTTCCTCGTAGAGTATGCTGTCCTCCGGGAGCACGTCGCCGGATTCCAGCTTGGCTTTTATGTACTGGCGGGATTTTTTGACGGCGGCGGCAAGCCTAATCAGCAGGGAAGTGATGTACCGCATGGATTTGTCGCTTGGGTCGCCGTTAAGGTACTGCACGGAATCCACTATGCGGTTCATTATCTCCTGAAGCCCCGGCAGCCAGTAGTCCCCGAGCTGCTTTGCAAGCTCCCGGTACTGGTCGGCGGCGGCGCTGTTCGCGGAATACACGCCGCGCGACAGCATATCCTTCACGAAGCTCTCCGCGAGGTCGAGCCCCTCGAGCTGCTTTTTAAGCTTCTTTGCGGCTGCGGCTTTGTTCTGCTTTGCGGGAGCGGCGGGCTCTGCCGCTTTTTCCGCGCGTTTCGCGGCTTTGGCGCGCTTTTCGGCTATGTCGGCGGGGAGCTCCGCAGTTTCGAACGGCTTCCCGGAGAGCCACTCCATCATCAGCGCAAGGGCGTGCTTGCACGGGAACTGCCTGCTCGGGCAGGAGCACCGGAACACCGGCGCGGCTCCGGAAAAATCCGCCGAGGTGGAGTAGGGGTTCTTTCCGCTGCCCTGACACTCGCCGAAAATCAGCGTTTCGTCTGTGGTCTTTTTCAGGCTGATGAACTCCCCGCGGGAGCATATCTTACGGGCGTTCGCGATGGCGGCTTCATTCGGCGCCGATGAGCGGACGAGCTCCATCGTGATGATACTTGCAGTTGACATGGCTTTCCTCCGTTTGATGTATTATTCAAGAGGTTCAGATTATCCCATAACCGCAGGTTATGGGATAATAGTCCGATACGCACGGAGCAAATCTGAGATTTGCGTATGTGCGAGGACATTTTGATGTATAATAAACGCTATGCGTTTTATTATCCCATAACCGCAGGTTATGGGATAATAGTCCGATACGCACGGAGCAAATCTATGATTTGCGTATGTGCGAGGACATTTTGATATATAATAAACGCTTTGCGTTTATTATACCAGAAAATCCCGGTTTTTGCAATACATTAAATGCTCCGTTTCTGGAACAGTTACGCGTTCCGGCTTGACTTTTGGAGATGGGTGTGTTATAATATTCTCACCAAATAATAACAGGAGGGATACGCAATGAAGCTTGCTTCCGCATTATCCGAGCGCGCGGACATACAGCGCAGGCTGTCGGAGCTTTCCGAAAGGCTTGCGAACAACGCGAAGGTACAGGAGGGCGACACTCCCGCAGAGGACCCGCAGGAGCTCCTCGCGGAGATGGACGGGCTTATTGACCGTCTGGAAACTCTTATCTACCGCATAAACATGACCAACAGCAAAGTGGAAACAGACGGAGTTTCCATGACCATGATGATAGCAAGGCGGGACGGTCTGAAAAAGCGCATAGCAATGCTGCGCGGATTCCTCGACTGCGCCAGCAGCAAGGTGGAGCGCTACTCCCGCGCGGAGATAGCCGTGCACAGCACGGTTGACGTAAAGGAGCTCCAGAAGCAGGTTGACGGATTCTCAAGGGAGCTGCGCGAGCTGGACGAGAAGATACAGGAGCTCAACTGGACGACAGAGCTCCTGTGACAAAGACGGTAGTCCGGCGGCGGTGGACGAGATCTCAGCGGTTGAGAATGAGCCGCAGCTTGTATGGGTATGTCCGGGCGCATACCTCACTTAAACAGTGTATGCCCAGCAATGTTACAAACGCACTGTCACACCGCATTTTTACTACCATATCGTCAGGCTGCCGGGCGAGGGCGGGAATGGGGAAGATTTCATTTAATTCGGAATTCTTAATTCGGAATTAATGTATCTGGCTTCGCCAGATGAATAAAAAAACGCTGCGATTTCTCGCAGCGTTTCGTTTTTTGATCAGTTCCACGAAGTGGGACACCTTAATTCCGAATTCCGAATTAAACCGTCGCTCCCTTGGTGATGAAAACGGGGTAGTCGGTGGAACCGGTAATTGTACGGTTCTTGGTGAGCGTAACGTCCTTGTCGGTGATACCGTTGATAAGAGCTGCCTTTTCCTCGATTACAGTGCCCTGGAGCACGATGCTGTTCTTGATGACAGCGCCCTTGCCTACCTTTACGCCGCGGAACAGCACGGAGTTCTCAACGGTGCCCTCGATGATGCAGCCGTCAGCGATGAGGGAATCCTTGACGTTCGCGTCGATGCCGTACTTCGCTGGAGCAACGTCCCTTACCTTGGTGTAGATGGGCTTGCTCATGGAGAATACCTTGTGGCAGATGTCGCGGTTCATCATGTCCTTGTTCGCCTTGTAGAAGGTCTTCATGCTG
>CALBGD010000055.1 GCA_937893735.1 uncultured Clostridia bacterium
TCTTGCAAACGTGAACCGCAGGACTTTCTACACGCATTACAGCAATATAACGGATATCCTTGATGAAACGGAATCCGAGATAGTAGAGACGTTTGGCGGAGTGATACAGCGCTTTGATTCCAAGAGCCTGACTGACAGCACATACACGCTGTTCATGGAGCTCAGCCGGCTTGTCACCGAGGAATACGGCTTCTATTTTCAGCTTATGAAAAGCGACTTCCGCGGGGTGCTCATCACCAGAATGAAGACTCTGCTTAAGGCCTCCGCCGACAAGATACTCGGGAGATTCACGATACCTTCCGATGTTGAGAATGTGTTCCTGCTTTCCAGCTTCATAAACGGCGGCTTCCTGAATCTGTTTCTGGAGTGGAACAAGTCCGGCAGGGATATTTCCATAGAGTCGGCGGCAAAGGTGGCAAGCGTTATGGTGGATTTCTGCGTAAAGAACGCGCGCCAGATATCCGACACCATTGAAAAGACCGAATTCCCGGACGCACAGCATGATCAGTAAAACAGCAAGCCCCCGGTTCAGCGTGAGCCGGGGGCGTATTTTATTCTTCGGAGCCTTTAACGCTGTTCATTGTGGTGATGACCGTGCGCATTGCGTCAAGCGGCTTCTCGCCTTTATCGAGCGTGACCTTGACGTGCGCCCTGCCGGTAGGTTCAAGGCGCATTCTGTTTCCGTAGACGTCGGACAGCGCCGCGAGCTTCTTCATGTCAAACTTTGACATATAGAATATCAGGTCGTTCTTCTGCTGGGTTATCTCAACGATGTTGGAGGCCCCCGCCATGTTGCGCAGCCGCGCGACTTCCACCAGACCAAGCACGGATTTCGGCGGGTCGCCGTAGCGGTCGATAAGCTCGTCTGTAACGTCGATTCCGTCCTCTTCGGTCTGGATACGCGCTATCTTGCGGTAGCAGTCAACGCGCTGAGCCTGATTTGAGATGTAGTCCTCCGGGATATACGCGTCTATCTTGATATCCACAAGGCACTCTTCCTTGTGGACGTCCTTTTCTCCGCGCTCCTCCCTTACCGCTTCGTCAAGTAACTGGAGGTACATATCGTATCCGACATTTGCAAGGTGTCCGGACTGGCTCGAGCCCAGAATACTTCCCGCGCCGCGTATTTCGAGGTCGCGCATTGCAATGCGGAATCCGCTGCCGAACTGCGTGAACTCCCGGATAGCGTCAAGGCGCTTCTGCGAGATCTCGGAAAGTATCTTTCCGCGCTGGAATGTGAAGTAGGCATACGCGCGCTTGTTGGTTCTGCCGACGCGTCCGCGGAGCTGATGGAGCTGCGCAAGTCCCATGTAGTCCGCATTCTCGATTATCAGCGTGTTTACGTTCGGAACGTCAACTCCGGTCTCAATTATCGTTGTGCATACGAGAATGTTCAGCTCTCCGTCAAGAAGCTGCCGCCACACCTCGAGTATCTGTTCCTCAGACATTCGCCCATGCGCGACCCCGACCTTTGCGTCCGGAATGAGCGAGCGTATTTTCTCCGCACAGCTGTAAATTGAATCTATTCTGTTGTGGATATAGTAGACCTGTCCGTTCCTGCGGAGCTCCTTCTGGATAGCCTGCATTATCACGCCCCAGTCGTGCTCCATGACGTAGGTGGTTATGGGCTGTCTGTCCTGCGGAGGCTCGTCTATAACGCTCATGTCGCGGATACCGCTCATCGCCATGTTGAGGGTGCGCGGGATAGGCGTTGCCGAAAGCGTAAGGATATCCACTCCGGAGAACATCTCCTTGAATTTCTCCTTGTGTGCAACGCCGAAGCGCTGTTCCTCGTCTATTATTACCAGACCAAGATCCTTGAATTTTATGTCGTTCTGGATTATTCTGTGCGTGCCTATCAGGATATCCACCTTGCCCTCTTTCAGACGGCGGAGTATATCCCGCTGTTCAGCCGGGGACTTGTATCTGGACAAAAGCGCCACGTTGATCGGGAATCCCTCCATACGGGCGCAGCAGGTCTGGAAGTGCTGCCATGCAAGCACGGTGGTCGGAACAAGGATCGCGCACTGCTTACCGTTTTCGGCGCACTTGAACGCCGCCCGGAGCGCCACCTCAGTCTTGCCGAAGCCTACGTCGCCGCACAGAAGCCGCTCCATCGGAACGGGTTTCATCATGTCAGCCTTGATTTCATCCACACAGCGGAGCTGAGAGTTGGTCTCAATATAATTGAAATGCGCCTCGAAATCGTCCTGAAGCTTGTCGTCCGGCGGGAATTCATAGCCCTTGCTTCGCATTCGCTTGGAGTACAGCGCAATGAGCTCCGAAGCCATCTCCTTTGCGGCGGCCTTTGCCTTCGCCTTGGATTTCTGCCACTGGTCGGAGTTCAGCTTGTTGAGCTTCACGGTGCCCGCGTCCCCGGAGCCGATGTATCGGGAAACAAGGTCAAGCTGCGTTACGGGAATATGCAGGACGTCAGCGCCCGCATAGCGTATCTTGATGTAGTCCTTTGCCACGCCGTCCGCGACAAGCTTGTGTACTCCGTCAAAAATTCCGATTCCGTGGGAGTAGTGCACCACAAGGTCTCCGATGGAAATATCGGTGAGCGAGCGTATTTCCTCGCCCTTTTTCTTCTTGGCGGGTCGCTGTTTTCTGTCCGCGTGGACTGCCGTGTGCGTGAACACCGCGAGCTTTCCCTCCGGGTATTCAATACCTGCGGTCAGCGTGCCGGGAGTTACGATAATGCGCTTCGGGAGCGGCTTTTCTGGCTCTGAGGAATATTCCGCCTTGTATCCGTCGTCCGCAAGGTCGGCGGCGAGGGTCTTTGCGCCCTTTTCGGTTCCTGAGAAAATCATGCAGGCGAAGCCGTTTGCAATGTAGCTGTCAAGCTCCTGTTTCAGCACGGCGAATTCGCCGCTCCACGGGGAGGTCTGCACCGCGCCTCGGACGTCCAGCATAATACCGAGCTCCATTCCGCCGCCGCGTATGAACGTGTCGAAATACACCCTTGTGCGGCTTTCCAGTGCAGAGTACAGCTCGTTTTTCGTCAGCATGAACCGGTCGAGACCCTTGCAGAGCTTCTTTTCCTCGGTCAGAATTTTCAGGTCCTCAATGTGCTGGAGCGCAACGCCGCGGTAGGATTCCTTTACGGAGGTGTTCTCGCACACGAAAACAGCCT
>CALBGD010000056.1 GCA_937893735.1 uncultured Clostridia bacterium
TTCCGTACTTCGTTTTGTTCCTGATATTTACGGGCATACCGGTCGTTATCTCCCTCCCTGTCGGATTCACGAACTTCAACATGGTTCAGTTCCCGCAGTGGGTCGGACTCAGCAACTTTTATACCCTGTTCCTTCAGGACGACGTATTCCTTATCGCTATCCAGAATACCCTGGTGTTCGCGATAATCACAGGTCCTGTCAGCTACGTACTCTGCTTCCTGCTGGCATGGCTCATCAATGAGATGCCCGGTCCGCTCAAGACTGTATTTACATACATCTTCTACGCACCGACGCTTGCCGGCAACATCTACGCAACATGGCAGCTCATCTTCTCCGGCGATACCTACGGCTTCCTGAACTCCGTGCTCATGAGCCTTGGCCTTATCCATGGTCCGCAGCAGTGGCTGACTGACGCAAGATATATCCTGATGTGCGTTATCATCGTACAGATGTGGATGGCTCTTGGCGCAGGCTTCCTTTCCCTGCGTGCAGGCTTCCAGGGCATTGATAAGTCCGGTTACGAGGCCGGCGCTATCGAGGGCATCAAGAACCGTTTCCAGGAACTCATCTACATCACTATCCCGGCAATGGGTCCGCAGCTCCTGTTCGCAGCGGTAATGCAGATCACATCTTCCTTCACCGCCGGTGATATCGGTCGTTACCTGACCGCGTTCCCGTCAACCGACTACGCAGCGCACACCATAATGACCCATGCGTTCGACTACGGCTCTGTCCGCTACGAGATGGGTTACGCCTGCGCGATATGCTTCCTGCTGTTCATAGTCATGATCGTAGTTAACAACGTTATCCGCAAGGCTATGAGCGGAATTCTGGATACTTAAGGAGGACGGAAGATGCGCATTATTAAGAAAAGAAAAAAGTGGGGAGGCTCCCGCGGCGGCGATATAGCGATCTTCATTCTGCTGGTGCTTATCGGTCTGTTCATGCTCTTCCCGATCTACCTTTCGGTAATTCAGTCCATCAAGCCGGTAGAGGAACTGTTCGTGTTCCCGCCGAAACTCTATGTTCAGCGTCCTACATCGCAGAACTTCGAGGATATGCTCAAGGTTGCGGGCAGCCTTGATGTACCGTTCTCCAGATATGTATTCAACTCGGTATTCGTTTCCGTTGTCGTAACAGTGGCTCAGCTCTTCCTTTCCTCCTCCGCGGCTTATGTGCTGGCGAAGGTAAAGGCGCCCGGCGTAAAGGCGATGAACAAGGTGATCGAGATCGCCCTGCTGTTCACTTCCTCCGTAACTTATATCGTACAGTACATCGTTATGGCGGCTATGGGTATGATCGATACCTACTGGGCTATAACGCTTCCTTACATCGCAACTCCTATGGGACTGTTCCTTATGAAGCAGTTCATGGGTCAGATCCCCGAGAGTATGATCGAAGCGGCAAAGCTGGACGGCGCGAGCCATCTCAGAGTTTGCTGGCAGATCGTAATGCCGAACGTTAAGCCTGCATGGCTCACCCTGATGATATTCGCATTCCAGGGCGCATGGCAGATCACCGGCTACCTGTTCGTATATTCCGAGCAGTTAAAGCCTATTCCTATCGTAATGCAGCAGATCGCAGCGGCAGGTATTGCACGAACGGGCGTATCCTCAGCAACAGTCGTAGTACTGATGCTGCCGCCTATGATACTCTTCCTTATCCTCCAGAGCAACGTCGTTGAAACAATGGCTCACTCCGGACTTAAGGATTAAGCGCGTACATCAGTTTATTTACGAAAGGATGATTTTAGTGCCATCAATTAAGCGCATAGCAACGTGCGTGACGGCTTCGGTAATGGCGGCGGCAACTCTGCTGACCAGCACCGCGTTTGCTGATGAGCCCTACACTGGTTACAACTACGACTGGTGGGGAGATCCGGTGCCCTCACAGAACGGCTATGTAGTAGATAAGGTTTACACCGGACTCGATATGGGCATTGACAGCCTGTCCGAGCCGAGCGATATGTTTTTCTCCGATAATGACGACCTGTTCCTCGCTGACACGGCTTACAAGCCGTCCAACCCGGCGAGCGATTCCGCAAAGGGACGTATCGTTGTAGTAGACAGCGATTTCCAGCTCAAGTACACCGTTGAGTCCCTCGACTTCTCCGGCGTGCAGGACTGGCTGGACCTGAAGGGAAGCGAGCTCAAGACCGGAGCCCTCTCCCAGGCTGATTACAATAAGGTAACGAACCTCGCGTTCAACGGCCCCTCCGGCATCTATGTAGATGTTGACGAGGGAGAGGAGACCATCTACGTTGCGGATAACGCAAACGACAGAGTGGTAGCCTTCCAGATCGACGAGATCGGCGATGACCAGTATAAGACCGCAGTCGGCAAGGTAAAGGTGGTATACACCAGACCTGACGCCTCCATGTACGATTCCTCCGTAACGTTCAACCCCAGCAAGGTGCTGGTAGACGCCGCGAAGAACGTGTATGTATGCATCAAGTCCATCACCAAGGGCGCGGTAGTGTTCTCCAAGGAAGGCGACTTCAACGGCTACTTCGGCGCGAACCGCGTTGAGCAGACCGGCGAGGTGCTCCTGAACGCATTCTGGAAGCTCATATTCAACCGCGAACAGGCGAAGAAGATGAGAAGAAGCGTTCCTGTCGAGATATCCAACTTCGATATCGACACCGACAACTTTATTTATACCGTCACCGAGTCCAAGTCCGCTGAAACGGATATCCTGAAGAAGCTGAACTCCGCTGGTACCAACATCTACACCAACCTCGGATATTCAGACTACAACTTCGGCGACGCGCTCACAAAGTATTACAGAGGTCAGACCTACTCCTCGCAGATCACCGACATCGACGTCGCTGACGACGGAGTCATCAACCTCCTCGACCTCAAGACCGGCCGAGTATTCCAGTACGACGACGAGTGCAACCTGCTGTTCATCTTCGGCGGCATCGGTCAGCAGAAGGGCACCTTCAACATCGTGAACTCCGTAGAGAGCAAGGGCGACAAGGTTTACGTCCTCGATGGAAGAAAGTGCTCCGTTACAGTATTCAAGCAGACAGAGTTCGGCTCCATCGTACACAACGCGATCGCGCTGTTCAACAAGGGCAAGTACGAGGAAGCGCGCGGTCCGTGGGAGGAAGCCCTCCGCCGCGACAGCAACTACTGGCTGGCATATATCGGTCTTGGAAACGCTTACCTGAACGAAGGTCAGTATGAGACCGCGATGACGTACTTCTATCACAACTCCAGAACCGGCTATAACGACGCGTTCAAGAGCTGGCGTATGAACTTCATCAGAGATAACTTCACACTTTTCGCTGTAATAATCATCGCACTGCTCGCGTTCATCTACATCTTCTCCACATGGCGCGGAAAGGTCCGTGCAAAGAAGAGGGCAGAGCAGGAAAGAATATTCAAGGAAAAGAACAAAGGAAAGGAGGACGTCTGATCTATGAGATTCAATCTTGATATGCCGGCATGGAAATGGCCGTTCTACATCATGCGTCATCCGTTCGAGGGCTTTGAGGATCTTCGCTGGAAAAAGGCGTACAACATGAAGGTCGCACTGGTTATCGTAGCGCTCCTGTTCATCGTGAGCGTCTGCAAGGAGCTTATGACGGGCTTCCTTTTCAACACCAGCGACGTTAAGATCTTCAACATCGTTCCTATCATTATCCGCACGATCGTAATATTCTTCACATGGGTAATAGGCAACTGGGCGCTGTGCACACTGTTCGACGGCGAGGGCACCATGAAGAACATCTGCGTTAACACCGCGTACGCTCTGGTTCCCTACATCATCGGCGAGGTCATCAATATAATCCTCTCCAACTGCCTGCTCCGTACAGAGTCCGCATTCATCACCTTCGTATCCTATGTTACGATACTCTGGTCGGCGCTGCTGCTGATATCCGGCATGAAGACGGTACATCAGTACTCCATACCCAAGACGCTCCTGTTCATGATCATCACACTTCTCGCGATGGTCGTTATCCTTATCCTGATCGTGCTCCTGGTTTCCCTGTTCCAGCAGGTATATCTGTTCGTGAACTCCATCTACACGGAGCTGCTGTACAGATTCACCAACCTTGAGCCGACGGCACTGATATTCATTTTCATCGGCGTTATCGCGGCAGTAATCGCAATAGTCGTAGCAGCCTATACTGCTTATGAAAAGCATCAGATCGCAAAGGAACGCAAAAAGCTGAATTCCTGATTAGAGCATTGACAGGCTTTCCCCCAGCGCGGGGGAGGGCGCAAATATAGTAAATGGTGGTGTAAAAATGCTTAATATTCGCAAGAAATTACTTGTCGGAGTTCTGTGCGCAGGCATGGTGCTTTCGGCAAGCCAGAGCGTTGCATGGTCTGAAGCTAACACTATGACAGCAGAAGCAGGTTCAGCCGAGGCTGAGCCCGAGGAGGCAGAATCCACTGCGGAGGCTTCCGCGGAGGAACAGCCCGCCGAGGAGGAAAAGTCCCTCATCAGCGAGGAGGACGAGCTCGCAAAGTGCCAGCTCGCGGCTTCCAACGAGAACTTCGAGCTGCTCGTGAATACGCAGACCGGTCTGTTCGCATTCCGCACAAAGGACGGAGAGCACATCTGGTGGAGCAATCCCTACAACGCAGATGACGACCCCGTTGCGAACAACTCCAAGAAGGAGGACCTGAAGTCCTCGCTGGTCATCAACGCAGTTAAGGTAACAGATACCGAGTCCCCGTCA
>CALBGD010000057.1 GCA_937893735.1 uncultured Clostridia bacterium
GGTCATCTGGTATGGCTCAAACAAGCTGAAAACACTGATGGTGTTCCCCTCCATCTTCAAGGGCGAGCACATCAGGCACAGCGAATGCATCGACATCATAAAAGCTGACAGCGTAACCGTAAAGTTCGACAAGCCCTGCGCGCTCCAGATAGACGGCGAAACCATTCTTGGCGTTACGGAATACAGCGCAAAGAGCAGCGCCGCAGTAAAAGCAGAAAAAATGGCAGCCCAGAAAATTTAGCCCTTGACAGAACGACGGTAATTATATATAATATTGATATAAAAAAATACACTTATCCATGGAGAAATTATATGTATATCAGTTTTGACTATTACCGCGTTTTCTATTATGTTGCCAAATACGGAAGCATATCTCAGGCAGCGGAAGCCCTCATGAACAACCAGCCGAATATCTCCCGGACCATAAAGAACCTCGAAAGCGAACTGAACTGCACCCTTTTCATTCGCTCACGAAAAGGCGTGGAACTCACGATCGAGGGAGAAAAGCTGTTCTCCCATGTTTCCGCCGCCGTGGAGCAGATACAATACGGCGAGGAAGAGCTATGCCTTGAACGCTCACTTGCAAAAGGCGTCGTTACAATAGGCGCGAGCGAAATAGCGCTGCGCTGCTTCCTCCTGCCTATCCTTAAGGAATTCCGCCAGAAATATCCCGGTGTAAGGATTCGGGTATTGAATCAGTCCACACCGCAGGCGATTTCAGCACTGAAGCACGGGCTGGTAGATCTTGCCGTGGTCACTACCCCCACCAGCGATACAGAATCCATTATTTATAAAGAAATATGTGAAATACACGAGATACCAGTCTGTGGAACGGCTTTCTCCGAGCTTGCCGACAAGCAGCTCACGCTCTCGGAGCTCACAAAATACCCGCTGATCTCCCTTTTTAAGCAGACGAAAACCTATGAGATATACTCCGAGTGGTTCAGGCAGAACAACTGTGCTTTCTTGCCGGACATAGAAGCCACGACAGCTGATATGATACTCCCGATGGTGAGCAACAATCTGGGTATAGGCTTTGTCCCGGAACAGTTCCTCGACAACTACCCGACCCAGGGACTTATACGGCTTGACGTTAAGGAAATCCTCCCGGCACGAAAAATATGCTTTCTGAAAGGAAAAAATCACTCCATGAGTGCCGCCGGCAGAGAAATGGAAAGAATGATACTTAAATAAAATCACACCCTCTGTAAATTACAGAGGGTGCAGTTTTTATTGATTAATGCTGCTCTTGACTTTCAGCCTTGTTGCAGCCCTTGCAAGGGTCATCTGCGCCGCATTGAACTCGCGTATGCTTCTCTTCTGGAGCATAGCCTCCTTGGCGGCGGCAGCGGCCTCGCGGGCGCGGTTGGCGTCTATCTCCTCGGGGCGCTCTGCGGAATCCACCAGCACCAGCACCTCGCCGTCCTCGACCTTCACCAGCCCGGAGGACACTGCCGCTATGCGGTCAGGCTCGCCCGGGATACGGTAGGTCATTATCCCCGGGACCACCGCGCTGATGATGTCGCAGTGTCCCGCAAGTATTCCGTACTGTCCGTCAGCCGTGGGGACTATCAGCGACTCGCAGTCGCCCTCATAGAACGTGTTTGAAGCCGCAAGGATATGCGTTTTGAATGTATTCATGGCGCACCCCGCTTAAAGCTTTGCAGCCTTTTCAACTACGTCGTCAATGGTTCCTACGTTGTAGAATGCAGCCTCCGGGTACTTATCCATGTCGCCGGAGATTATCGCCTGGAATCCCTTTATCGTCTCGGTCAGCGGAACGTAAATTCCCGGGATACCTGTGAACTTCTCGGCAACGTGGGTCGGCTGCGCAAGGAAACGCTGTATCTTTCTCGCGCGGGTGACCACCTGCTTATCCTCGTCGGAAAGCTCGTCCATACCCAGTATCGCGATGATATCCTGAAGCTCGTTGTACTTCTGGAGTATCTCCTGTACGGTTCTTGCAGTCTCGTAGTGGTCGTTTCCAACTATGTCAGCCTCAAGTATTCTCGATGTGGAGGCAAGCGGGTCGACCGCAGGATAAATACCCTGCTCTGCTATCTTACGGCTCAAAACCGTGGTAGCGTCCAGATGAGTGAACGTTGTCGCAGGAGCCGGGTCGGTCAGGTCGTCCGCAGGAACGTAAACCGCCTGAACAGACGTTACGGAACCGCTTCTTGTGGAAGTGATACGCTCCTGAAGTGCGCCCATCTCCTCGGAAAGGGTCGGCTGATAACCAACCGCGGACGGCATTCTGCCGAGCAGCGTGGAGACCTCAGAGCCTGCCTGTACGAAACGGAATATGTTGTCTATGAACAGAAGCACGTCCTTATGCTGAACATCACGGAAGTACTCCGCCATTGTAAGTCCGGAAAGCGCAACGCGCATACGCACGCCCGGGGATTCGTTCATCTGACCGAATACCAGTGCGGTCTTGTCGGAAACTCCGCTCTCGCGCATTTCATTCCACAGGTCGTTACCCTCACGGCTGCGCTCGCCGACGCCGGTGAATACTGAATAGCCGCCGTGCTCCATCGCAACGTTGTGGATAAGCTCCTGAATAAGCACCGTCTTACCTACGCCGGCGCCGCCGAACAGACCTATCTTACCGCCCTTGGGGTACGGCTCCAGCAGGTCTATTACCTTGATGCCCGTTTCGAGCACCTGTGCCACCGGCTGCTGCTCCTCAAATCCGGGAGCCTTGCGGTGTATCTCCCAGCGCTCGCCGTCAGCGAGTTCTCCCTCGCCGTCGATGGGGTCGCCGAGAACGTTGAACATACGTCCAAGGGTACGGTCGCCGACAGGGACGCTTATCGCCCTGCCTGTCGAAGTGACCTCCATGCCCCTTGCCATATTCTCACTGGCGCCCAGCAGTATGCAGCGGACCCTGTCCTTTCCTGTGTGCTGTGCGACTTCCATTATGCGCTGTTTTCCCCTGACGTTTACTGTCAGGGCTTCTTTTATCTTAGGCAGTTCGCCCGGGGCGAATTTACAGTCTATGACTGGTCCTGAAATCTGTGTTATTTTACCTGTACTCAATGTCCGCACGCCTCCTCACTTTTCTTTTTTGCGAGCTTCCTCTTCTGCGCCTTTGCGCCGGAGGATATCTCGGTTATCTCCTGAGTTATCGCAGCCTGCCTTGAACGGTTATACTGCACCGATAATTCCCCGAGGAGCTTCTCCGCGTTCTGGTTTGCGGAATTCATCGCCGTCATGCGCGCGTTCTGTTCTGCGCAGAAGCTGTCTACCAGCGCGCTGTAAATATAGCCGGAAACGTAGCTCGGCACCAGCGTGTCGAGCACCGCGTTCACTGACGGAGTGAACTCAAACGGCCTGGTTATCGCCTTTTCAGTGGTGTTGTCCGCGAATGTCCGGCGGTGGAACGGCAGAAGTCTTTCCGTCTTTGCCTCCTCGAACATTCCGTTTTTGATATCCGTATAAACCACGAATATCTTGCAGACCTCCTGACGATCAAATATATCCAGAAGTATCGAGCTTATCTCGCGGGCGCGCTGCATTGTAGGATTCTGCGCCGTATAAAGGAAGCTCCGCTCCACCGGGATATCATGATGCGCAAAGTACTGTCTGCCATACTCGCCGACAACGAAAAGCTTCGTGTCAGGGTGCTCGCCCAGAAGCTTCTCAGCCTCGCGGATAACGTTCTGATTGTACATTCCGGCAAGTCCCTTGTCTGCGGTGATAACAAGGCAGGCATAGGGTCCGGTCAGCAGATGATGGCTGTCCTCCGGGTAGAAAAAGCGGTTCTCCACTTCCTTCGAGGTACGGAAGATACGCTTTATCTCGCCCTTTATCGCCTCAAAATAGGGGCGTGTGTGGTCGAGCTCGGACTTCGCCTTGCGCATTTTCGTGGAAGCTATCAGGTACATCGCGTTGGTTATCTTCTGAGTATCACGGACGCTTTTTATGCGGTCCTTTATCTCTTTCGTGTTAGCCATAGCGCACCGCCTTAACCGCCGTTACGCTCCAGAAAGCGCTTTGCGAATTCCAGCATGGAGTTTCTTTCCTCTTCGGTGGTCTCGCCCGTGCGATCTATCTTGTCGCAGAGGTCGGGCATTTCCGCCGCCGCGGAATCCAGCAGCTCACGGCTGAACTGCGGTATCTTATCCACAGGGATATTCTGGAAAATGTGCCCCATAGCCGCTGTCAGCAGGATAACCTGCTCATGCTGCTTGTAGGGGTTATACTGCTTCTGGCGGAGCAGTCTCATAAGTCCCTGACCATAGCGGAGCTGCTTCTTGGTGGCTTCGTCAAGGTCGCTGGAGAACTGCATGAACACTTCCATCTCGCGGTACTGCGCGAGATCAAGACGGATAGCGCCGGTCGCCTTTTTCATCGCCTTTGTCTGTGCGGCGCCGCCTACACGGGAAACCGACAGACCTACGTTTACCGCAGGGCGCTGACCGGAATGGAACAGGTCGCTTTCAAGGAATATCTGACCGTCCGTGATGGAGATTATGTTTGTAGGAATATACGCGGATACGTCGCCCGCCTGAGTTTCTACTATCGGGAGCGCAGTCATGCTGCCGCCGCCGAGCGCGTCGGAAAGGTGCGCGGAACGCTCCAGCAGACGTGAATGCAGATAGAATACGTCTCCCGGATAAGCCTCACGTCCCGGAGAACGCTCCAGCAGAAGGCTGAGTGTACGGTACGCGACTGCGTGCTTGGAAAGGTCGTCGTAAACTATCAGAACGTCCTTTCCGTGGTTCATGAAGAACTCGCCCATTGCACAGCCGGAATACGGCGCGATGTACTGCAATGTCGCGGAATCACTGGCAGTGGCGTTCACGATTATCGTGTAATCCATAGCGCCGTGCTTGCGGAGGTTCTCTGCAAGCTGAGCGACTGAGGAAGCCTTCTGACCTATCGCAACGTAGATGCAGACGACTCCCTTGCCCTTCTGGTTCAGGATCGTATCAAGCGCGATTGCGGTCTTACCGGTCTGGCGGTCGCCGATTATCAGCTCACGCTGACCTCTGCCTATCGGGAACATGGAGTCTATCGAAAGCAGACCAGTTTCCATAGGGCGGTTGACCGGCTGGCGGTCGATGATGCCGGGCGCGGGATTCTCAATAGGATAGTAGTCCTCCTGAGCTATTGGACCCTTTCCGTCGACCGGCTCGCCGAGGGCGTTGATGACGCGTCCCATAAACGCTTCGCCTACCGGGATACCAGCGACTTTCTTGGTGCGGCGGACTATGCTGCCCTCGGTTATCTCGCTTTCATCGCCGAAGATAACGCAGCCTATCTCGTCCTCCTTAAGGTCGAGTATCATGCCCTTTATTCCGGATTCAAACAGCAGTATCTCGCCGTACTCGGCGTCCTCCAGTCCGCTGATGGTCGCAATGCCGTCGCCGACTGTCAGTACCGTGCCGACTTCCTCGTCCTTGGGAATGGGCTCGAAATCCTCGATAGCCTGACGTATCATCGGAAGAACGTCCTGCTTGCCGCGGATAGCCTCGGAGATGCTCTCCTTGAGCTGCTTTGCCCTGCCCTCGGCGCTCCAGTCGAATATGCGGTCAAGGTTCCACTTGTATGTGGAGGTGCCTATCTCAATGCGGAAGCCGTCGCGCACGCTGTCGTCCTGCTTCGGTATAACCGCAACGGCGGCACCGTACTTCTTTTCCAGAAAATCCTGAACCTTTTTAAGCTGTTCGTCCGTGGGAGTTTCACGGCTGTAAATGAACGCTTCGACCTCGACTTTTCTGATCTCGTGTTCTGTCATCAGTCATTACTCCTTTCCGGAATCATCAAAGCTGTCATACGCACTGCCGGCAGGTACAAGGAGCTTGTCTACCGCTGCGGAAACCATTTCCTCTATCTGGGCGTTCGTCTCCTGGAGAACCTTGTTCTTCTCTGCCTGTGCCGCTCTCCTTGCGTCGTCGATTATGCGGAGCTTCTCCTGCTCTGCCTCTGCAATATGAGCCTTCGCGGCATTGTCAGCGTCAGCCATAGCCTTCTTCTTCAGCTCGGCAGCTTCGTCCTGCGCCTTGGCGATGAGCCCGGAGTACTTCTCCTGCTCTGCCTCTGCTGCGGCGAGCTTGTCGCTGGCTGTCTTATCCATGTCCTTGTAGTAAGCCTCGCGCTTTGCCATGAAATTCTTGACCGGCTTGTAAAGCAGCAGCCAGAGACCTCCGGCGAGTATCACGAAGTTGAACAGGTGCAGCAGAATCTGCTGCCAGTCTACATTAAGAGGGATTCCCATAAAATTACCCCCTTACAGTACGAAGATGATGAGTATTGCAACTACCAGCGCGTAAATGATCGCAGTTTCTATAAACACCAGACCGAGCATCATGTTTGTACGGATCTTGTCCGCAGCCTCGGGCTGGCGGGAAATGCCCTCAGAGGACTTGGCAGTTGTAAGACCCATGCCTATGCCTGCGCCGCACGCAGCGATACCTACGCAGATACCAGCCGCAATAGCCTTGCTGCCGGTGGAGTTGTCACTGGTCGTCTGAGCTTCCTGAGAAACGCTGGTGCCGTCCTGCGGAGCGGGCTCGGGCTTGTCGGCAGCCGCAAACGCTACCAGGCTGCAAAGCGCGCATACCATCAGCGCAATGAATCCGCATATTACTAACTTCTTAACTGATCTCTTCATGGTCGTTTCCTCCATAACTGTTTTCTTTAAAATTATTATTTGTTTGTGGATTTAGATATTCGATTTTTTATTGCCTTGATGGGAGGCTCTGAAACCTCTCCGTAGAACATCGCCGTCAGCATAGTCAAAACGTATGCCTGAATAAGCGCGTGCAGCAGCGTGAACATTATTCCCACGAAAACCGGGAGAACAAAGCTCAGGCTGATGTTGTAGTACACAAGCTCCGTTACCAGCAGACCGCTGAGCAGCGCGCCGAAAAGACGGAAGCTCATTGATATCGGCAGCGAGAATTCCTTGAGCGTTCTTCCGACGCCCTTGATCTTTGCGCCCGCGATACCGCCGCTGAGTATCACCAGATACGACAGGCAGCCGAGCATTATCGCCGCGTTTATATCCGACAGCGGAGCAGGCAGCGATATGGTGCCTCCAACTGTGGTGGGAGCCTGAATGCCGAAAAGCTCGAACAGCGTTCCAACGAAGATATACACTCCGGCTGCGAATACATACGCGCCAAGGAATGTGTTCTTGTGGGGGCTGCTGGTCTTGGCGAGATTATCAAAGAATCCCACGAGCTGCTCCAGCACAAGCTGGAACTTCCCCGGCACCATCTTGAACCTCGGTATCGCGAAAATGCGGATCAGAGCCGCTGCAACGAGCAGCACTCCGCATACCACCAGCGAGGAAATATACGCCGGGTTTACGTCCTTCAGTCCGAAAAGGCTCACCTTATTCGTTCCGTGCAGCACTGCGTCGCGCATTACCACCTTGATGGATTCAGACTCGCCCGTACCGCCCACAAGGAGCGCCGCAACAAGAATGACCGCCATCAATGCGACCCATACGACTATGAATACCACACGTTTTCTTTTGCTCATATTTTTCTCCTTTCTATCTGCTATATATTATCCGCTTTTAGCGGTAATTTTCACTGCTCCTGTTGTTCGTGAATGAACATCAGGCAGAAGCTTACCATAAGAAGCCCGCAGCAGACCCAGATTATGCCATATCCTATCGAAGTGGAAAGCACGCTGCCGATACCTGCGCCGACTGCGAACACTCCGATGACGCCGAAATATGTCAGCGACTTTGTAAGAGCTTCACGGTCATGGCTGCGCAGGAAAGCGCACAGCGATTCCATGCCGCTCCTCATATTGCCTATGCACATCGTGCTGGCGTATGGCTGACCGTGTATCTTGTGGAACGTCTGCACCTGAAGCGCGCACACGAACGAAACCAGCGCATTCGCAAGAGCGTTCATAGTTTCTGGAATAAATCCGACAATAAACAGCAGGACTATCTCCTCGATAAGAACTATCTGTCTCCAGTGTATGCGCTCATACCGCTTGTAGTGAACGTGCACCAGTTCTGCTACTGCTATTCCTATCAGAAAAGAAATAATTGGCACAAGGTATTTTACCACCTTGTCCCATTCCCCGCGGAACAGCGCTGAGGACATCAGCACGATGTTTCCGGTCTGCGCATTGGCGAATACTCCGTCACGGCAGCAGTATGTATAAGCGTCCTGAAATCCTCCGGAAAGTATGATGAACACCGCCGACCGAAATTTATCGGACATCTGTCCATGGAAGCCATTGTTCTTCATAGCCGACCTCCTATTCAAGAGCCTACATCTGATTTGTTTCAAATGGCGTACTTTTTCGTTTTATATTATAATACACTTCTAAAATAAAGTCTAATCTTAATTTGAAATGTTTGATATATCATTATGGCATGAATCCAATAAATGCCTCAAGATATTTATATACAAAAAAGCCCAGCACTGAGACTGGGCTTTCATTATTATATATTATATTATGCTTATGCGCAAATTATCCGCAGCAGTCGCTCATTTTGTGGGTCTCCGGGGTGGCGGAAAGGGATTTGCTCTCATAAGCCACCTCTGCGAATTCGCCGTTTTCCACAGCGTAGCTGTCCGGAACTCCGTCAAAAAACTTGAATGAACGTCCCACAAGGGCGGAAACATCGGTAGATTCCTTGAGCAGGCCGATGTTATGAAGATCAGTCGCAACATTCAGGAGTGCGTCGTAGCCGCCCTGAACGCTCGGAATGTACTCGTATCCCTTGAGTATCTCGGCATTTGCCGCAGCGTCTCCGCTGACATACTCGCCGTCTATCTGTATCTGAGCCGCTTCTTCTGGATTCTGCGCAACAAAAGCGGAGGCTTTCAGCACTGCCCTTGTGAAGGCTGCTGCTATATCCGGGTGCTTTTCCGCAAGCTCTGCGGATACGAAGCTAACGCAGCAGTACTCGCTCGCGTAGGGCTCGGTCACTGCTGTATCAAGCAGCACTTTCAGACCGTATTCATTCTCCGCGTTAGTGGCAACCGGGTCAGGAGTGGAGATAGCGTCGACCGCGCCGTTTATCAGGGCTACCGGCTGGTCTGTGGTGCTGTAAACCGCAAATGACACCTCGCCGGAATCCGCCGAAATATCGACACCTGCTGCGTTGAGAGCTCGCTTGGCAGTTATCGCCTCGGAGCTTGCAAGCGAGCTTACGCCGATGGTCTTTCCCTTTAAGTCTGCGAGGGACTCTATGCCGGAATCGGCACGGACAAGTATCTTGGTGCAGCCTGTGTGCATTCCGGAGGTTATTACCATGTTAAGCCCGTTTTCGATAGGCTGAACGAACTTTCCTACCAGACCGAATCCGCAGTCTATCATTCCGGAGCCCAGCGCCGCCTGTATGTCGGAGCCGCCGAAATCCACGCGCTCCCACTTTATTCCCTCTTCGTCAAGGTAGCCCTTTTCCATTGCCACCTGAAGCGGAGCGTGGCAGAGCGCGCCCTGCACCTCGCCTACCTTAAGAGTATATGTATCGCTGTCCGGGCTTCCGCCGGAGCTTTCCTGCTGTGCGCAGGCTGTAAGTGAAACGGCAATTATAGCAGATATGGCTGCCGCAGCTATTTTTCTGAAATTCATTGTGTGATCCTCCATTAAATCGTGTATTCAACTTCCTTTTCTCTGCCAGCGAAATCAAGCACCTTCAGTATCTCGCTTCTCAGGCGGATAAATTCAGGGTTGTTTCTGTCGCGGGGCTGGCTGAGATGTACCTCGAGTATTTCCTCTATCTTTGCCGGGCGCGGGGACATTACCACTATCTTGTTTGAAAGATAGACCGCCTCGTCCACATCGTGGGTCACCATCACCATGGTCATGTTCTGCTCAGACTTGATGCGCAGAAGTTCGTCCTGCATATTCATTCTGGTGAACGCGTCCAGCGCGCCGAGGGGCTCGTCAAGCAGCAGAGCTTTCGGGTGGCCGATGAGCGCCCTTGCAAGGGAGGCTCTCTGGCACATTCCGCCGGAAAGCTGGTGCGGATATGACTTCTCAAAGCCGCTCAGCCCGACAAGCTCCATGAATTCCTTAACGGAATCCTTCTTCTGCTTGAAGATGTGCCTTGCCCTCAGCCCGAAGGAAATATTATCGTAGATATTCAGCCACGGGAACAGGTTCGGATCCTGAAAGACAAGTCCGCGGTCGTAATTCGGCTTGGTTATCTTCTCGCCGTCAAGGTAAACCGCTCCCTCTGTCGGCTGGTCAAGCCCCGCCAGAAGCCGGAGCATGGTGGATTTTCCGCAGCCGGAGGGTCCTATCAGGCAGACGAAATCTCCCTGATGTATTTTCAGATCCACGCCGTTCAGCGCATGGACTATTTCTCCGTCCGGGCGCCGGAAGCTCTTTTTTACGCCTTTGAATTCTATTGCTCCTACCATTTGATGACTCCCTTCTGCCACAGCAGCACCTTGTCCCTCACCTTAAACAGAATGGTGATAACGAGATAAAACAGCACTGCGATAACGATAAGCCCCGCGTAAACATTCGCGTAGCACATCATTTCCTTCTGCCAGTTGACATACCAGCCCATTCCGTATTTTGCGCCTATCATCTCCGCCGTCATCAGCGTTACGAACGAAGAGCAGATACCGTTGAACAGACCGAGGAATATGCTTGGCATTGCAGCGGGGACTCCCACCTTAAAAATACGCCAGAAGTGATTTGCGCCCAGCGTTGAAGCTACCTCGAAATAGGAATTCTTTACATTTGAGATACCGCTGGAAGTCAGCACGACCGTTGGGAACCACACGGATATTCCGATAATGAAAGCGCTCGCGGCCCTTGCGGTGGGGAATATCAGCAGGAATATCGGTATCCACGCCGTGGACGGTATCGGACCCAGAATACGCACCAGCGGATTGATCCAGTAGCTGAGCGTCTTGCTGAACCCTATCCCGACGCCCATCAGGAAGCCGACAATCAGCCCTCCCAGAACGCCCGAAGCGAGTATTCCGGAGGAATATCCCACGCATTTCAGGATAAGCTCCCAGTCCTCGAAAAGCGTTCCGAACACCCGGTCGAGGGAGGGAAAATACAGGGTAGGCAGCAGCGCGGTCTTTACCGTGACGATGTTAAGGATATTCAGTACCAGAAGGACTCCGGCGAGAAACGGAGCTCTGTAAAACAGTCCGCCGTCATCGAATGACTTTTTATTTTTCAGGTGCAGAAGAAGCGCCGCTGCGAAATAAATAACGGTTATCGCGATTATCAGCCAAGCGAAATAAGGGTGCGCCGCCTTCTGGTGCTTATCAGAATCAGGTACCGCAACGGCGACTATCTCTGCGGCAGCGGCTGAAAGCAGCAGAAGTCCGGAGCGAAACAGGGTTTTATTCATTGTTTATTCCTTTCCGGCTCACTTTATGTTGCCTATGCTGAGCTTTGAATAGTCTATTTCCTCGCCGACAGGCGCAAGGAGCAGCTTTTTGTAATACGCTCTCGCCTGATACAGCGCGCCGACAGGATTATGCGCAAGCACTCTGTCCTTGGTGACGAGTGTAGTTGTTATGCCCTTTGCATACTTGTAGAACAGACTGTCGTGACCTACGCACAGCCCAACAACGACATTCAGATCCACCTTTGCCTTGTTGAGGAGCTTTGCCTGCATGATGGGGTTGCACATTACCTTTCCGGTGACGCAGGTGTATTTTTCGTCTATCCCGATATCCGTCTTGTTAACTGAGCCGACCTTGCAGCCTACTCCGTAAACCTCGAAACCGTTCAGCTTCAGTATGCGGGCAAATATACGGCTTTCCTCGATAAGTCCCACGCAGGTCGCTATGCCTATCTTTTTTACGCCGATCTTGCGTGCGAACTCGATTATCTCCTCTACCCTTGTGTATTTCCCGTAGAACGCGCCCTCTACCTCTGCGGACGCCACCGCGATCTTACGGTTGGTACGGTTTTTTAAGTAGAGGTCTGTGACCTCGTTTATTTCCTCCTCTGTGAGGGCGGCGGTGGGGCAGAACTCAGGATATGTGCCGTTCCGCTTGGCGCAGTTTAGTACTCCGCAGTCGGTGCAGCTATGGCAGATGTTCTTGTTGTCAGACATGATGTTTTCCTCCTAATAAAAAAAAAGCGCATTCTGCTGCGCTCCGATTATGGCTGGGTTTCTGTCTGAAACTCACATTCGGAATATACGGGCGCAGGAAGTGAACTCGGTCATACGGCGCATGACTGAACACATCATATTACAGCACATCATCTTTACAGAGCTCATCTGTGATTTCCCCTTTCTACGAGTATTCATATATTACATATTGTTTTGATATGTTTTGTTGGTGCAATGCTATTATAACTGATAACTGACAAATTGTCAAGGGGAATATGGAAAAAAAGTTACCACTAAGTAACGCTTTGTGCATAATAACCAAATCCTTAAAACGCTTATTTAGAAATGCAGCGAACTGTACAAATTACAAATGCTGTCCACTTTGTATAAGGATTTATTGACAAAATCTTCTTATACTGATATAATTATAGAAATACAGCGTGGTTTGCTGTTTAAAAAGTGAGGTATTATATGAAAAGGATAACTGCGGTGCTGCTCCGGGCGGGAGTGTTCGCGGCGGTGCTTCTGGCGCTGTGGGCTTTGCTGACCCTTTCCGCCGCCGTGCCGAACGACAGTATATATGGAAATATGCTGTCGAGCGCTGAGTACTACATGGAAACCGAACCGTTCCAAGGGGAAGGTCAGCTACGTATGCGGCAGGACAACTATGCGGACGCAATACTTCTTAACGTAGCATGGAATATGGGCAGCGGCTTGCCTTTCAGCTCCGCGCTGGACACGAAATACTATGACGGCGGCGAACGCGGCGAGAACTACGGGCTGTACTGTTCAGTCACGGAAAACGCGGCTCCAAATACGGATTACACCCGCTACTGGCACGGAATGTCCGCTCTGATACGCCCGCTTATGCTGGTTACAGATGTCCGGGGGATCAAGCTCATCGGGGAGATATCCGCGTTTCTTCTGCTGGCGCTTAACTGCGCCCTGCTGCTGAAAAAGCGCCAGTTCTTTGCAGCGGGAGCAGTTCCTGCGGCGTTTTTATGCGTACACATCTGGGATATCGGACTTGCGATGGAATATCAGCCGGCGGTGCTGATAACCCTGCTTCTGCTGCCGCTGTATATTCTGATGGAAAAAAAGGACGGCGCACTGCCGCTCCTTGCAGTGATATCCGGAACGATGATCGCATTCTTTGACTTCCTGACCGCTGAAACGCTCACGATACTGATACCGCTGCTGACCGTTTTCATCATTCGAAAGCAGGAAGGGAGAGCCGTTTCGCTGCGCGGCAATGTCCTGATGATTGCTGACTGCGGCGGCGCATGGCTTCTTTCCTACGCGGGGACGTTCCTTGTAAAGTGGGGCGCAGCAAGCATTGCCGCGGGAGAAAACAAATTCCTTGCCGCGATAACCTCTGCGGAGGTCAGAATGTACGGCTCAGCGGAGCAGCTTTCCCCGGCGGAACAGTTTTTTGCCGCGCCGCTTGCGAACATCTCAACGCTTTTCGGAGGAACTTCCCGGCTGGACTGGGGCGCAGTTACGGCGGGAATATTGATAAGCGCGGCAGTAACAGGCGCGGTATTCTATCTGTTCCACGACCGTGAGCGATTCGACCGGAGCTTCACGCTCACAATGCTGATACTCGGCGCGCTTCCGTTCGTGAGATTTTTCCTGCTGAACAATCACTCTTACCTGCACGAATTTTTCACATACCGTGCGCTTGCCTCGTCGATACTCGCTGTTTTTGCAGCGGTATGGTTCCCGCTTAGGTTCGGCAGGAAAAAATCCTCCGCAAAAGGAGGGAAAAAGCATGGAAGAGCTTGAACTGACTATCCTTATGCCCTGCCTTAACGAATCCCGGACTGTTGCGCGGTGCGTTGGGCTGGCAAGGGAATTCCTGCGGGAAAACAGCGTCTGCGGAGAGGTGCTTGTCGCCGACAACGGAAGCACTGACGGTTCTGCTGAACTGGCGCGGGCCGCAGGCGCGCGGGTCGTCAGCATTACTGAGCGCGGCTATGGGAATGCGCTCATCGGGGGAATAAAAGCCGCCCGAGGGAAGTATGTGATAATGGGCGACTGCGACATGAGCTACGATATGCTTCATCTGGGCGGATTCCTCGAAAAACTGCGGGAGGGATACCCCCTTGTGATGGGCTGCCGTCTGGACAACATACAGCCCGGCGCCATGCCGTTTTCTCACAGGTACATCGGGGTTCCGGTGCTGTCGTTTCTTGGGCGCGTGAGGTTGCGCACGCAGGTGCGGGATTTTCACTGCGGACTGCGCGGCTTCGACCGGGAGAGGGCGCTCGCGCTCGGACTTTCCTGCGGAGGAATGGAATTCGCGACCGAGATCATCGGGAAATTCGCGCTTTCCGGAGCCGATATAGCCGAGATCTCGGTAACGCTCAGTCCGGATGGGCGCGGCGGGAGATCCCACCTGCGAACTATCCGGGACGGTTTGCGGCATTTAAGGTACATATTCTTCGGCTGCCGCTGAGAATACGAAAAAATCCCCGCATACGCGTCCGGTGCGTATGCGGGGATAAAGTTTTATTTATTAGACTGCTGAGGTGCGCGGCGGCAGTTCTCCAGAAGGTTTATGAGCTGAGAAATCGGAACGAAGAACGCTTCCTCGCTGTCGTCCTCCATCTCAATGACCATCAGCGCCTTTGTGCCCCAGTCGTTCACCGTTATCCGGCGGATAGTGGAGCCCTTGTCAGTCTTGGTGTTGATCGACTTCAGCAGGTCGTTCATGCGGACGAATCCATGTATCCTGCCGCTGCTGCTTGTCCGGAATGACAGCTTCTTTGCGAGGGGTCTTTCGATGTCGATTATTACCCTGATCTCCGTTATCCCGCCGGGCATTTCAGCCTCCGTGCGATGCACCGTGCGGAACAGCTTTGCCGGAATGTAGTCCTCCAGCTTGACCGTCGGCACGTCTGCGTAATGCTCTGAATTAGCCATGCTTCATCGATCCTTCCTTTAAAGAGTTGCGTCTACCTCGGCGAGGACTTCGTCTACCTTCACCATTTCCTCGCGGAGCTGCTCCGGAGTGATGATGAGCGGCGGGCATACAAGTATCATGTTCTCATGGGAGTAGGTCATGAATTTCTTCGCCTTGAGCTTTCCGATGATACCGCCCATCACGCCGAGCTTGTCGCCGCCGTAGGGCACCAGGGGCTCCCTTGTTTCCTTGTCCTTGACCAGCTCGATAGCGGAGAACAGACCGATGTAGCGCACATCGCCCACGCACTTGTGCTTAGCCTTGAGCTCCTCGAGTATCTCGCCGAGCACCTTGCCGCTCTTGTTTACGTTGTCGAGGATATTGCTGTCCTTGTAGTAGTTCAGGCAGGCAACTCCGGCTGCGCAGGCAAGCGGGTGTCCGCTGTATGTAAGTCCGCACTGGAGCACGTTGTCATCGAAGTAATCCGCAATCTTCTTGCTGACTGCAACGCCGCCTAGCTGTACATAGCCGCAGGTAACTCCCTTTGCGAAGCTTACGATATCAGGCTTTACGCCGAAGTTTTCAAAGGCGAACATCTTTCCGGTGCGTCCGAAGCCTGCCATGACCTCGTCGCATATCATCATGATGCCGAACTCGTCGCAGATTTTGCGCACGCCTGCGAGGTAGCCCTCCGGCGGGATAATGATACCGTTGGAACCTGTAATTGTTTCCATTACGATCGCTGCTACGGTGTCTGGTCCCTCATAAATAACCTGCTCGCGGAGCTTATTTACATAATACTCACTGTACTCCTTCTCGCTTGCGAACGGAAGATTATCGCGGTACATATACGGGTCGAAGAACTTCACGAAGCCGGGGATTCCGGGCTCGAGGGGATATCTTCTCGGCTCACCGGTCAGGTTGCCTGCGCCGAATGTGGAACCGTGGTAGCTCCTGTAACGGGAGAACACCTTTTTCCTGCCGGTGTACATTCTCGCCATCTTGATGGCGTTTTCGTTTGCGTCGGCGCCGCCGTTGGTGAAGAACACCTTGGCGATGTTGTCCGGCATGAGGTCTACGACCATTTCAGCGAGCTTGGAACGGCTCTCGCAGGCGTAGCTGGGGCCTACGAAGCAGAACTTCTCAGCCTGCTCCTTGATGGCGTCGATTATGGGGCGGCAGCCGAAGCCTACGTTCAGGTTAACGAGCTGGCTGGACATATCGGTGTAGCGGTTTCCGTCGTAATCCCAAAAGTAAATGCCCTCGCCGCGCTCCACGGGAATAGGGTTCAGACCGCCCTGCTTTGACCATGACTGTAAATTGTACTTGGTGTGGTTGGTTTTGATCTCAGTTGCATTCATAAGAATCGTCCTCCATTATCAGCTTTGAGTTTTCCATATTGAGCAGTTCCTTTGCCCGGAAAGCCAGAAGCAGATTCATTTTATCCTCGTCGCTGAAGCTGCTGTCAAGAAGCTCGCGTATCTGTTTCAGCTTGTAGTTCACCGTGTTCCGGTGAACGCCGAAGATATCCGCGACCTCCTTAACGCTGCAATCGTTCTCGAAGTAGCAGCGCAGCAGCTCAGCGCAGTCGGTGTTGTTCTTGGCGTCGTAGTCAAGCAGCTTCCCGAGGGTGCTGTCAACGTAATCCGAGAGGATACGCGAGCTCTCCACGCCGAAAAGCAGCTTGTAAACGCCGATGTCGTGATAGTGCATGACCGTGGCTTTTTTCATTGCCGCAAGCCTCATTGCAGAGACCGCCTCATGATAGCAGGAATGTATCCCATCATAGCCAAGTCCGTTGTCCGAAATGCCGATGTGCACTCCCACCGGCTCGGTGTAGTTTTCAGTGACAGCCGCCGCAAGCTGCTCGGCGAGCTTTCCCGCTTCCTGTGCGGAAAAATGCTGCCGGACTATCACCAGATAGTTCTCCTGAATGAAAATACAGGAGGGATACTGCGTGCTGGCGCATATTTTCCTCACAAGGAATCTCATGCTGCGCCATTCATCGCCGCTGCCGGGCTTGTCCGGGTGGGAAAGCTCCGCGGCGAGAAGCGTGTAGCCGCTCACATCGTGGAATCCGCGGCGCTCCAGCACCGGCGCGTAGCCGTCCCGCTGGCCGGGCGAGAAGAACAGGTTCCGGAACGCCCCGGCAAGACTCGTCTCACTTTCTTCGTTGCTGACTATCCTGTGACAGAAATCGTAGGTCAGGTCGATGAGCCGCACTGACCACGGGACCACGAAAAGCGGCAGCGCACTGCGCTCGCAGTATTCCGCGACCTCCCTCGGGACGGCGTTTATGTACGGACCGATGTTCACAACGATTCCGGCAGCGTTCCTTTCTTTCAGATGATGTGCAAAATCAAGGAGCCAGTCGTTTCCCTTATGTCCGATACCGGTAGTAAATACCAGCTCGTTTCCATGCATGAAGTCCGGCACCTCGCTGTCCTCAACGATATGCACCCAGCGGACGTAGTTCTCCATTCCCGCCTTTCCGGCGATGAGCTTCATGCCGTAGGTCTTTTCGGCGTTCGCACATATTCTTGCAAGAGTGATAGCCATAAACACCCTCCTTTCGGATTTATCTTCCGGGCTTCTTCACCCGGCGGCTGTGGGATATCGAACCCGTCGGACAGACGAGGGTACAAAGCAGGCAGCCGACGCATTTTCCCCCGGAAAGGCGCGGCTTTCTGTCCTCGCCCATGACTATTGCCTGATGTCCGCCGTCCATGCAGGAAATGTAACATCTTCCGCAGCCTGCGCAGCTTTCCTTGTCAAATATCGGGTAAACCACGGTGCTTCTGTCCAGATCGTCTGCCGGGACTACGTTGTTGAGCGCTGTTCCTGTGAGCTCGCTCAGCTTTGCCATGCCCTTTGATTTAAGATACGCTTTCGTCCCTGTGATAAGGTCGTCGATTATGCGGTATCCGTACTGCATTACCGCCGTGGTTATCTGGATATTCGTGCAGCCAAGCGCGATGAATTCCAGCGCGTCGTGCCAGCTTTCGATTCCCCCGATACCGCTCAGCGGCATTCCGGAAAGCTCCGGGCAGACCGCCATATCGTGAATGAACCGCAGCGCTATCGGCTTTACAGCCTTTCCGGAATACCCGGATACCGAGCACTTTCCGTTTACGCTCGGACAGGACACCATCGTGTCAAGATCGATACGCGTCAGGCTCTTTACCGTGTTTATCGCGGCTATTCCGTCAGCGCCGCCCTCTTTCGCGGCTATCGCGGGGACCTCCATGTTGCCGATGTTCGGGGTCATTTTCGCCAGCACCGGGAGCTTCGTCCCGCGCTTTGCCGCGGCGGTGTAGGCCCTCACAAGCTCCGGATCCTGCCCGACTTCGCTGCCGAGCCCCTCCCCCACCATCTGCGGGCAGGAGAAGTTGCACTCGATGATGTCGCAGCCTGCCTCCTCGCTGAGCCTTGCAAGCTCCGTCCATTCCTCCTCGGTGCTGCCCATGATGGAGGAAACGATCACCTTTGTCGGGAAATCCTGCTTCAATCTCCGCAGTATCTCCAGATTCTCCTTCAGCGGATGGTCGGAAATCTGCTCCAGGTTCTTGAAGCCCACGAACGGCGTGCTTTCCTTGCCTATCGCGTCAAATCTCGGGGAGACCTCGTCCGGCTTTATAAAGCCTATCGTCTTGTAGACGATACCGCCCCAGCCGGCTTTCAGCGCGTTGGCGCACATCTCGTAGCCGCTTGCCACCACCGACGACGACAGGAAGAACGGATTCTCGCACTTAACGCCGCAGAATTCCATCGAAAGGTCCGCGGAAAGCCCCTCAGCCCTTACCGCCTCCGGAGCCGCTGCCGCCATCTCGCGAATTTTCACGGGGAAATCGTAGTGCAGGCAGGCTTTCTCGCATTCGCCGGAGCACTCTGCGCATTTGGCGGCTTCGATGTACCCGGCTCCCACGGCGGGATTCTCGAACCTGACAGCCCTTACGAACCGCGCCGGGTCGAAGCCCTCCGGGCACGCCGCCGTGCAAGGGGCGTCAGAGCACAGCATACACCGCGCCGATTCATTGTTTAAGATTAGATTTCCGTATTTCATGCTGATAACCTCCTGCACGAGTAGATTTTATTTTGCCTTATGCTTTGCGCACTTGACGAACTTGCCCCAGCCGCGCTTGCCGACGAACTCGCCGTTGTCGAACACCAGCTTACCTCTGGAGTAGGTCTGCACGGGATAGCCGTGGACCTCGATTCCCTCCCAGATGGTGTGGTCGCAGTCGGAGTGCATATTTTCCTGATGGATAGTGAAATTCTTCGATGGGTCGTAGATAACGATATCCGCGTCCTTGCCGGGAGCTATCTCGCCCTTTTCGGTGCATCCGAAGATCTTCGCCGGATTCGTGGAGCAGAGCTCGACAGCCTTTTCGAAGCTGATAACGCCGTCGTTCGCTTTACCGAGCATATACGGGTACATATTCTCAATACCCGCGCAGCCGTTCGGGATCTTGCGGAAGTCGCTCAGACCCCAGTCCTTTTCGCTCTGCTGGAACGGACAGTGGTCGGTGGCGATGGTGTCGATATCGCCGCGCTTTATCGCCTCCCAGATAGCGTCCTGGGATTCCTTGCCCTTCATAGGCGGCGAGCATACGAAGTTCCTGCCGTCCTCGCGCTTGTAAACGTCGCTGGTGAATTCAAGGTACTGCGGGCAGGTCTCCGCGTAGATCTCCAGTCCCTCGTCCTTAGCCTTTGTGACCGCCTCGACTCCCTGTTTGTTCGCAAGGTGAACTATGTACAGCGGAGCCTTTGCAGCCCTCGCAAGATTTATAGCGCGCTCGTCCGCTTCGCCCTCGACGAACTCCGGACGGCTCATATAGTGATACCATGCGCTGGTCTTGCCCTCGCTGATGTATTTCTCGGTGAGGGTGTTCACAAGCTCGTTGTTCTCAGCGTGCACCGCGATAAGCGCGCCGAACTCCTTGGACTTCGCCAGAAGCTGGTAGAACACGCCGTCCTTTACGCCGAAATCATACACCATGAACACCTTGTAGGAGGTGATACCGATATCGCACGCATCCTTGATGCTGTCCAGCAGCTCGCCGTGGATATCCTTTACGCCGATGTGGAACGAATAATCCACCGCCGCGTCGGGAGCCGCGAGGGCGTTCCGGCGCTCAAAGGTCTGGGTCATCGTCTCGTTGAAATCCTGAAGCGCGAAATCAAAAACGGTCGTTGTTCCGCCGCAGGCAGCCGCCCTTGTTCCCGCGAAATAATCGTCCGAGGACACCGTGCCTCCGAACGGCATTGCCAGGTGAGTATGCGCGTCTATCGCCCCGGGGAGCACCAGCTTTCCTGCCGCGTCAACTACCTTTGCGCCGGGCATATCAGGAATACTGCCGACAGCGGCGATTTTTCCATCCTTGACCGCAACGTCAGCCCTGAAGGAACCGGTCGCGTTCACGACTGTGCCGTTCCTGATGATCATATCCATAAGAAAACCTCCTCGTATAATGTTGGCAAATTCACATTTGTCGGAAAACCGGGCGGAGCCGCTCCCCGCCGGGCTTTCCGACAAATCCCCGCCGCAGCGGGGGTCTGCCGGGAATGAAAGAAAAAACACTTTACCATAAGGCTGAAAACGGAGATGCGCCTTTATCACAAGCCGGTCAGCCGCCGTAGTTGGAGTTCTTGTAAACGAGTACCAGACCGGATCTCTGATATACCTGAGCAACCTCCAGAAGATCCATGCCGCCCGCGTTGGCGTTGATGAGGTTGGAGACCCATGTTACGCCGAAATCTACTGTGCCGTTGTAGACCGCTGTGGTCTCGGAGATATCACCGCCGCCGGAGATGATGTCGACCGTAAGACCTACTTCGTCGTAGTAGCCCTTAGCCTGCGCTACATAATAGCCCATGAACTGAGCCTGCGGCAGCCATTTGAGCTGTACGGAAACGGAGGTCTTTTCGGGAGCGCCGTCCGTTTCGGGGTCGTAGGTGAGATAATCAGTGCTGCGGATATCGTCCAGCGTGAGGGAAGCCAGCTTGTCCTTGGCTGTGCTGTCCTCCAGAATGATGTACTGCTTTGCAAGGTCGAGGGTCTGCTGCATTGCGGCTTCGTCCATGTTTCCTACGTCAGCGGCTGAAACCGTATTGCCGTTCATGTCGGTGGTTACAAGCTTTGCCACCTCGGAAGCCATATACGCCTGATGCTCGGCGGATACGGAGGAGCCTGCCTCGAATACTATCTCAGCCGCCTCGTCCGGGTGCTCGCAGGCATAAGCCCAGCCCTTCATTGAAGCGGAAACGAACGCCTTTACAGTGTTCGGGTTAGCCTCTGCGAATGCCTTGGAGGTGAACAGGTTGTCCTCCAGCATTGCAACGCCCTCGTCGTTCATATCAATAATGCTTACGGAATCTCCGTAGCCGTAGCCGCCGTCATAGTCGTTCTTTACCAGACCGAGCTCGTTGTATGTCATTGCAGAGGCCAGCTTTACGCTGTCGCTGTCGAACTGGTCCATCGTGAAATCCATGGTGATATAGTCAGTGGGAAGTCCGTACTTTGTCAGCAGCGCCTGGATCTCATACTCGTTGCCGAGGCCCCAGTTTCCTATTGTGCCCTCAGCTGCGGCGGACTTGATGATATCCTCGTGGCTCATTGCGCCAGTGGATTCCGCTGCGGAGCTCTCCTCAGCCGCGGAGCTGCTTTCTTCTGCTGCCGAAGTGCTTCCAGCAGAACTGACGGAAGCCGTGCTCCCGGTGCTGGAGGTCCCTCCGGAACATGCGGTAAACTGCATGCAAGCCATTATCGCTGCAACTCCTGCAAGTAAAAATCTCTTTCTTTCTGCTTTCATAGTGTGTACCTGCCTTTCTTTATTCCATTTGTTCTATACTTAACGGGAGGTTATGCCTTTCTCCGCTTAAGCACCATTCTTTCAACCAGCATAAGAACGATGTACATTCCTATGCCTATCGCGCACGCCGTCGCGATGTAAGCCCACGCCGTGGGGTACTGACCCTTTACGATATTCTCGCGTATCTGGCGGCCTACGCCTACCGTATCCTCCGCGAAGTACTCTGTTACCAGCGCGCCGATAACGCTCGCCGGAACGCTGACCCTCAGCGCCGTGAAAACATACGGCAGTGAGTTCGGCAGACGAAGCTTCGTGAACACCACGATCTTCGGAGCCGCGTAGGAGGTCATCAGATCCTCGGAGAACGGCTTCAGCTCGGTCAGCCCGCGGAATGCGTTAACGCTCATCGCCGCCGTGCAGGATATCGTGACCACGATTATCTTGGCAAGCGTGCTTCTTACGGAAACGTCCGTGCTGACGTCGCGCGTCCAGTTGTTTATTACCGGGGCGAGAGCCACTATCGGTATCGCGTTGAACGCAGAAACTATCGTAAGTCCGCCGGCGCCCCATTTCCGGAATATCGAAGCAACAACGGCTATCAGGTATCCGAGGATACTGCCCGCCGCGAGTCCTCCCAGGGCGACTATCAGGGTCATCTGAACCTGGCTTCCGATGCTGTCCCTGTTCTGTGAGATTATCTCTCCGATACGCGTGGGAAGCGGAAGCGTTATCGTATCGGTTCCAAGCCATGAATGAAGCACCTGAGTCTGCCACAGGACGAATATCACTACTCCGAAAAGAAGCGGAAGTCCTGCGCTTGACAGAATCCCAAGCCATTTCTTTGTTTTCATGATATCCCTCCTCAGTTCCCAGATTTATTGCGCTTGTACGGGCAGAGCAGCCTTTCGATAAGCCCCATCAGCACGAAGCTCAGAATTCCTATGACTGCGCTTATCAGCACGATGTCCCAGAACACCAGACGGGTCATTCCGCCTTTAAGGGACTGCGAAAGCATACAGCCAAGCCCGTTGCCGCCCTGGAGCGTATCCACCAGTATCGAAGCGGTTATCGCCATCGGCGCGGATATCTTCAGTCCGGTGAAGAAATACGGGATACACGCCGGAATAAGCGTCTTTGTGTAAAGCTGGAACTTATTCGCCGCGTAGCTGTACATCAGTTCGTGCTTCTCTTTCTCGACCGAGCGGAAGCCCGCCAGCACGTTCGTTGACACCGGATAGAAAGTGAGTATAGCCGCGATAACTATTCTTGCGGAGTTGATATCTCCGGTTATCGAAAGGATTATCGGCGCCATACCGAGTATCGGTATCATCTGAATTATCATCAGATACGGGAACGCTATCTTCTCGACCACCCTTGAAAGATTCATCAGCAGAGCCAGTATGTAGCCCGCCGCGATTCCGGCAAGGAATCCGATTCCCGCGCGGGAAAGCGTTTCGCCGCAGGCGGTGCCGATAAGCTCTATCATCGTCATCTTTCCGGTGACCTTTTTGTCGCTGAAAAACGAACCAATTATCTCGTACAGGTGCGGCAGGACGTTCACCGGAGTGCGCTTTGTCGCCGCAACTATACAGGCGAATATCTCCCAGATGACCACTATTCCGAGTATCCATACCAGCGTCACCATGTGTTTTGAATGTACGAAGCGCTTAAGAACCGGAAGGGGGCCTCTTCGCGCTGTTTTTGCCGTTGTCATGCCGTTCCCTCCTCAAACTCCCTCGAAGCTGTTTCTTACCTTTGCGACAAGCTCTGTGAAATGCTGGGTGTCCGTCATATCCAGCGTCCGGGGTCTCGGCAGGTCGATATCGACTACCGCTGAAAGCCGCCCCGGGTGCGGTGAAAGCACGCATACGCGGTCGGAAAGAAACACGCTCTCGGAAATGTTGTGCGTTACGAAAATTACCGTCTTGTTGGTCTTACGCCATATCTTCAGCAGGTCGATGTGGAGCTTTTCACGGGTGAATTCGTCCAGCGCCGAGAACGGCTCGTCCATCAGGAGTATCTCCGGGCGTATCGCCAGCGCCCTTGCGATCCCGACTCTCTGCTGCATGCCGCCGGAAAGCTGATTCGGATAGTGGTTTGCGAAATTTGTCAGCCCCACCATCTCCAGCATACTGTCCGCGATGTCCTCGCGCTCGTCCTTGGGGACGTGCATTATCTCCAGCGGGAGCATTACGTTCCGGCGGACTGTGCGCCAGTCGTAGAGCACCGGGCTCTGGAATACTATGCCGTACCTCTGCGCCAGCCGCGCTTCCCTTGGGGTCACTCCGCCGACCGTTATCTTTCCGGAGGTCGGGTGGAGCAGGTCCGCGATGATTCTAAGGAGCGTTGTCTTGCCGCAGCCCGAGGGACCGAGCAGCGAGATGAACTCGCCCTTTTTGATGTCCAGCGTTACATTGGTGAGCGCCGTTACATCATTTCCGCCCTGATCCTTGTACACCATGCCGATGCTGTCCAGCATGATCTCTGTTTTCTCGTTTGCCATATCGATCACTCCTTATAATAAAAATCAGGGCAATAGCATCATCTTCGGCGCCATTGCCCTGATTTCTGTTTCTTGTCGAACTTGCAGGATTTGAATTTGATTTATTCATTCATTCTGTTCCTCTGTTCTTGATACAAGTATACAGCATAATGTCATTTCTGTCAATGTGCCATTGAACATTTAGGATAAATGTACAATAACATTTCCTTGAAATCCGTGCCTTTATATGTAATATATACACAACAATGCAGGTTTGTGCTTCCGCATAACCAGATTGCTTGTGCTTTGGCACATATATTCTGCTTAGTCCGACCGAAATAACTCAGACTTGCACCTTGGATCTTCCAAAAGATTTCTCTTTCAGAAAATGAATTTTCCGTTGTGCAATTTATTCATTTTCATATCCGACAGGACATAAAAATTCCGGACAGCCCAAGCTGCCCGGAACTTCATGTTATGTTTGCGGATAATCAATCCTGATCCGCCTTGAGCACAGCGTTCAGCATTACCGTCGCACCCTCCGTGCAGTGCTCCACGGAGCTGAACTCCTTCTCGCAGTGGGAAAGTCCGTCCTTGCTCTGTACGAATACCATGGTTGTTGGTATCATGTAAGCGCAGAACTGTGCGTCGTGACCAGCGCCGGAGTGGATATACTGGTGCTTGATCCCGGTCTCCTCAGCAGCCGCCTTGACGTAGCTTACAAGCTTCTTATCATAGTAAACGGTGTCGCGGTTCCATGCTTTGACTACCTCGCAGGTGCAGCCAGCCCATGTCTTTTCAGCGCAGCTCTTCACGATGGCAAGCACCTTATCAAGCACCTTGGGGTCCTCGTGGCGCG
>CALBGD010000058.1 GCA_937893735.1 uncultured Clostridia bacterium
AGGCTGAAAAACAGCGCAAGCACCGCAAAAAACGAGAAATCCCACCGCAGAGCGGTGCGGGTCAGATTCAATTCTATCATGCCACATTATATTCGTCAGGCAGAGAAATAGAACAAGCCCCCGCCGTTCCCGACAGGGGCTGTGTGAATTTTAGTCCTTGAATACCGCGCCGGTATTGGAGGAAGTAACCATCTTTGCATAGCGCTTGAGGTAGCCGGAAAGCTCCTTGGGCGGGAGTATTCCCTTTTCCTTGCGCTTTGCAATCTCAGCGTCGTCAACCAGCAGAGTTATGCTGCGGTTCGGGATATCAATGTGGATCTTGTCGCCGTCCTCAACGAATGCGATAAGTCCGCCCTCGGCAGCCTCAGGAGAAACGTGACCGATAGCCGCGCCTCTGGAAGCTCCGGAGAATCTGCCGTCCGTGATGAGGGCAACGTTTCCGTCAAGTCCCTTACCAACGATAGCAGCGGTAGGAGCCAGCATTTCCGGCATTCCGGGGCCGCCCTTCGGGCCTTCGTAGCGGATAACCACAACATCGCCAGCCTTGATGTCGCCGCCAAGGATAGCGTCGCAGGCTGCCTGCTCGCCGTTGAATACGCGTGCGGTACCTGTGAAATCCATCATCTCCGGCTTAACTGCGCCCTGCTTTACAACGGAGCCGTTCTCGGCAAGGTTGCCGCTCAGGATAGCGATACCGCCGTCCTTGCGGATAGGATCATCTATCTTGTGTACGATAACGCCGTCTGCATCCTTAGCCTTTGCGATACGGTCAGCCTGTGTGCCGGATACGGTCATAACGTCGGTGTTTACATGGCCCCCCTTGGACAGCTCACGGATTACGGTCTGGATACCGCCGACAGCGTTAAGGTCAGTGATGAACACGCTGGAAGCAGGATTCAGCTTTGCAAGCTGCGGAGTCTTTCTGCTCATCTGGTCGATGTCGTCAAGGGTGATGTCAACCTTTGCCTCATGTGCGATAGCAAGCAGGTGGAGTACGGTGTTGGAGGAAGCTCCGATAGCCATATCAGTTGCGAGGGCGTTGAGCATATTCTTCTTTGTGAGGATATCGCTCGGACGGATATTCTGCTTTACCAACTCAACAACGCGCTCGCCGGATTCCTTGGCAAGTCTGCGGCGTGCGGAGTTTACAGCGGGCTCGGTGCCGGCTGTCGGGAGAGCAAGACCAAGCGCCTCGGTCAGGCAGTTCATGGAGTTTGCAGTGTACATACCGGAGCAGCTTCCGCAGGTCGGGCAGGCGTTGTCCTCAAAGTCCTTGATAACGTCGTCGCCTATCTCGCCGTTGGAGTACTGACCGATTGCTTCGTAGATCTCAGAATAGCCTACGCGCTTGCCCTGTACGCAGCCGGGGTTCATAGGACCGCCGCTGCAGAAGATGGAGGGGAGGTTCATTCTTGCGGCAGCAAGCACCATTCCCGGTACGATCTTGTCGCAGTTAGGAATGAATACAACGCCGTCGAGGGGGTGCGCTGTGAGCATTACCTCGATGGAATCCGCGATGAGCTCTCTGGAAGCGAGGGAGTATCTCATGCCCCTGTGATTCATTGCAAGTCCGTCGCATACACCGATGGTGAAGAACTCGAACGGAACGCCGCCTGCGTTTCTGATACCATCCTTAACGGCTCTGGAGATCTCGTGCAGGTGCATATGTCCGGGAACATAGTCGCTCGCAGCACAGACAACCGCGATGAACGGTCTGTGCATTTCGCTGTCGGTTACGCCGAGGGCCTTCAGAATAGCTCTGTGGGGAGTTTTTTCTACTCCCTCTTTAATAAGATCACTTCTCATGATGTGTCCTTTCTTCCCGATTTGCGGGTGTTTTATTTGCAGGCCTTGTGGAGCATTGCGGCTCCGATTATGCCCGCGTCATTACCGAGGGAGCAAATCACGATCTCGGTATTCTTTTCGCTGTTTCTTGTGTAGACCTGCTCTGCTACCGCTTTCTTCAGCGGAACGAGAAGCGTGTCGCCCTCGTTGCAGACTCCCCCGCCTATGCAGAGGATATCAGGCTGGAATATGTTGATGACGTTAGTTATGCCCACTGCGAGGTACTTGACGTACTGCTCGGTGACCTCAAGTCCCACCGGGTCGCCCTGCTTCATCGCCTGATAGGCGGTGCGGGCGCTGACCTTTCCCTCCTGCTTTATGAGCTTCGCCATAAGGCTGTCGGGATTTTTCTCTGCGTACTCGCGGGTGGTGTTCACCAAACCTGTCGCGGAAGAGTAAGCCTCGAAGCAGCCCTTTCTGCCGCAGGTGCAGGGTCTGCCGTCTACCACGATAACGGAATGCCCTATCTCCCCTCCTGCAAAATTGAAGCCGCTGTATATCTTTCCGTTGATGATTATTCCGGAGCCCACTCCGGTGCCGAGGGTAATCACCACTGCGCTGTCCGCGCCCTTTGCGGAGCCGGCGCAGTACTCGCCGAATGCCGCTGCGTCTGCGTCATTCCCGAGGTAGGTCTTTACGCCGAAATGTTTCTCAACGTCAGGTCTCAGCGGGACGTTTTTGAAGCCGAGATTGTTGGAATACTCCACCACTCCGGTGTCCTGGTTGCAGGTGCCCGGGCAGCCCATTCCGATGGAATCAAGCTGGGACGGAGCAATTCCCGCTTCCTCGCAGGCGAGCTCTCCGGCGCGGATAATGTCCGCAAGTATCTCAGCGTAGGGTCTGGGGGAATTCGTCCTGACCTTTGAGCGTGCGATTATTTCGCAGTTTTCATTTACGATACCGCAGGCAATGTTAGTGCCGCCGATGTCTATTCCGAGATGATAAGCCATATCAGACCTCCCGCTTATATAATGTCAGTGAGAATGATCATTCCATTGCCGGTAACGGTGTAGTCTCCGGTGCCTGCGCTGATGAACAGGCTGTCGCCCTTCTTCGCGTTCATCTTCTCGGAGCCTGCCGCAACCTCAAAGCTGCCGTCCAGAACGAGCAGTGAGTTAAAGGAGCCCTCGCCGGCTGTGAGCTTTGCTGTGCCGTCAAGCTCCAGCTTATTTACATTGAAATACTCGCAGGAGCGCAGGAGCGTCTCAGTGCCTCCGGGAATCTTCTCGGGAGCGCCCTGTGCGGTGGTCGGGTACTTCGGCGGAACGAGGTTTGTGACGTCCTTTGCCTTTTCAACGTGGAGCTCGCGGGGCTTACCGTCCTTGCCAACTCTGCCGTAGTCATAGATACGATAGGTGGTGTTGGAGTTCTGCTGGATCTCAGCGATAAGGATTCCCTTGCCGATAGCGTGGAGCGTTCCGCTCTCAATGAAGAACACGTCGCCCTTGTGCACCGGAACGTTGTTTGTGACCTCAAGGAGCGTGTTGTTCGCGATGCGCTCTGCGAACTCATCCTTGGAGATCTCGTGCTTGAAGCCGTAAAGAAGCTCCGCGCCGGGATCGCAGTCAACAATGTACCACATCTCGGTCTTGCCGTACTCGCCCTCTACCCTGAGCGCATACTCGTTGGAGGGGTGCACCTGAACGGAAAGATTGTCCTTTGCGTCGATAAGCTTTATCAGGACCGGGAAATACTCGAAGCGCTCGCAGTTCTTGCCGAGAACGCCCTTGCCCTTTTCAGCTATGTACTCGGAAAGGGTCTTGCCGTCGAATTCGCCGCCGATGATGACGCTCTGTCCGTCCTTGTGGCAGGAGAGCTCCCAGCTCTCGGCGATCCTGTCGGAATCCAGCTCCTTGCCGTATTCCTCGCGTAGTCTGTTGCCGCCCCAGATGTAGTCCTTGCACGGTGCTTTCAGCTTTAATATTGCCATAATTATGTATCCTTTCTTAATAGCCCAGTTTTTCGTTGACTATGATTACCTTTATTCTGTCCTTGACGCGCTGCTGCGCCAGTCTGACATATGAACAGCAGATACGTCCCTTGCTCCTGCAATGTGCGCAGCTTCCTGTGACCTCGCAGGGAGTGCCGCTTTTCAGCCGTTTAGTATTCAGCGGAGCCGCGACCTGCTCCACCCGACAG
>CALBGD010000059.1 GCA_937893735.1 uncultured Clostridia bacterium
GCCCTAAAGGCTTCCGAGCTGAATGTCAATCCGCTACTGTACGCTCAAACCAAGGGCATAAAGTCAAAGAGCTGGTACGACACCAAGGCGGCGGTTGACAAGGCAAAGGGCACCCTCGGCGGCACCGATAATGCGATAGCTATTGCAGTTTATAACAGCATGAAGGGCAAGAGCGATGAGGAGATACTTGATGCAATACGCACGCAGGTGACACCAGATTCAGGCGGTCAGCAGAGTGCCGTTGTGCGCCGCGCCGAAGCATACACGACCGTCGCTAAGGGCAATGCCGACCTCGGCTCATGGCTCAACCTCGTTGCTGCGCTTCACAACGCCGACGAGAATAGCAAGCCTAATAAGGACGAAGTGTATGCTGCTTGGCGCAGCCTTGGCTTGAGGGACAATCAGACATACGCCGGAATAACCCGCGACGATTTTTACAACATCGTGAAAAGTTCCGGGAGCTACGCAACAAAGGATGATTATGCCACTCAGATCGACGAGGATTACGCCAAAATCGACCCTGCCGTTGAAAAGGAAAGAACCACTTTCCCCACCACTCCGGTGACGGAAGAAACCAGCAAATCCAACAAGACCTCGATGGATGATTACTACCGTGCGCTTGGCCTTATAAAGTAAAAACAGGCGGGTTTTCCCGCCTGTTTTCTCTGTTTACTGTGCTATGTCCAGCAGCTTGTTCACGAAATAGAGCTGCCCTTTCCCGGTGACTTTCGGGGTCTTGGTGATGATGTTGTTGCCGTTTGAGTCAAGATGCGTGCTTTCCTTGATCTCGAACAGCCCCATTTCCATACTGCGCTGTGTGGGTATGTTCTTCTGCGTGCCGCTCTTGCAGAGATAACCATTATCACGGAGCCACGCAAAAAGACGTTTCTGACCTATGTCCTTGCCGTTCTGCTTGAGCATCTTTGCAAGCTCACCGACGAGGATTGAGGAATCCGAAGCGCTCACCGCATCGGCGAACAGGGCTTTAGGTTTCATTTCCGCGATCTGCGCGTTCTTCTGCTCAATCTGGCGCTGACCGATAAGCACGGCTCTTGCGAGGATGTCCATATCGCTCATTCCTGCGGTATCGCCGAGATAGCCGCCGGTGTGATTGACGGATACAAGCACTTCATCAAATATCCAGCGCTCAAACTCGTCTGCACCGGGTATCTGCGACTTGGCGGCAAGACGGTAAATATCGCCCTCAGGGATGAATGACATTTCAATCGTTTTGTCGGGAGCCTGCGGGTGGGGTAGGTGGTGTTTCACCACCCACCGGCAGTGCTGCTTGATTGCGTTGGTGGTGTCCTTGTAACCAAGGGCTGTAGCGACATCTTTAGCGCAGAAAAATGTTCTGCCGTTCTCCGTGATGGTTCTGACCGTTCCAAACTTCTCGTTTTTGAATACCTGTAATTCGTTCATTATAATCTCCTTATGTATCAAGTATTTTGTAGATTGCGAGGATTATCTTATCTAGGGTTTCTTCGTCCGCTTCCAGAATGAAATTTCTGACGCGGTCTTTAGGGGACGCTGCGGTGCTTGATTCCATGAAATAGTTCCTCCTGAAAAATCTCTTGATTTACACCAGGAGTGAGATTATAATAAATTTAACCTCACTCTTTGGTGTGGTGAGCGGACACTCGTTAATGCTTCTCAGGGCAGCGGGTGTCCTTTTACTTTCCGAGTTCTTCGTCAATCTTTTCGTTGAGCCACACGGCCTTTGACGTATTATTGTCGCTCAACTTTTTTTCGAACAGCTCCATCTTTTCACGCTCCACTTCAACAGTGAAAAGCTTGTATTTATTTCGCCGTTCCTTGAAGTACCCGGCTCTGCTCTCGGGTGCCAAGATTCTCACCTCCTTGTTACGTGTAACAATATATACTGTTGCGTGCAACAAGTCAAGAGGTTTTTAGAAAAAATTTTACATATCCTGTGTGGCTATCAGCCAGTTTTCAATGAGGTCTCGTAAAAGTTCCTGCGTTGTGCAGCCCTCGCGTGCCCTGATTTGGGCGAACTTTCCATACACATCATCCGGCAGACGAACCGTAAGCTTGTTCTTGAGAGTGCGGTTATCTGCCTTTTTCTTTACCGGGGGAGCAGCGCCGCCGAAGCGGTCGACCAACATACGGTCGAGGGACGGGAGCAGGCACAAACCGCTTTTGTCGGGGTTCTCAACAAAGCTCTGATGCACCTTTGAGTAACCGGGGGCAATCTCTTTGACGGCCTTTATCATGTCCTTTGCTGCTATGCCGGTATCGGCACGGAATTTCTTATAGTCCATTATTCTCCTTCCTGTATGTGATACGGTAATAGTCGGTGTAAAGGAACTTCCCGCAGACGGAGCATTTATGCTTGTCGTTCGGCGCGGGGTTCTGCTGCTCCTTCAGCCCGACGTTGTTTTTGATTGCCTCGCGGCAGTTGTAACAGAGATATGCGTATTTCGTCATATTAGTTCTCCTGAAGGTATTCACGGTAGTTTCGATATCCGTCAAGCTCGGAAGCGTACTTACAGGGCTTTTTGACATCGCACGTAGACAAGTCCCGGCAATCCGCGCAGCCGTACTTGACGTAGCGGGAGCGCCACTCATCGGCTATCATCTGCATCTTGATTCTCTGAGCATCGACCTGAGCATTATGAGGGCATGACATCGCATATTTCCCGGAACGAAGACTGTTCCCGGCGATGATATCTATTTGACCGCATTCACACCGGCATTTCCAGTGCGCATTTTTGCGGGGGAGACACGCCCGGCCTATGACCGTATACGGGCCATACGTTTTCCCCGTCTCGTCAACAAGGGTACTCATTCGTTTTACCTCTCAAGGGTCGGACTCATTGCAGTTCTTTTATTGCCGACACGATATAGTCCGTAGCGCTTTTAACAGCGTCCAATACCCACTCGGCATTTTCGACCGTAGTGAATCTCGCTATCTGCATTTCAATCAGCGTTTCTCTTGACGGGATAAACACGTGAATTATGAACAGGATCACAGCGACGACAAAGAGAACAATCGCGACCCTTTGCACTTTGCCTCCGGCTTTGTATTCAGAACACCCCTTGCTGCACTCGTCGCAATCAAAAACTATATGCCTGCAAAACGCTACCACAATAAGGAAACCAACCGAAAAAACGAACAGCAGGATGGCGGCTGTGCGAATAAGCTGGCAGGCTCTGTCCGCAACGCTAAGCCAGTAAAACCACATGGGATTGATTATGTATGTCATTTGTTTTTCCTCCATTCTGAACAGCCGCCGTTGTTTTTCCACACGCAGCGGTCGCATTTGCCGTAGCACTTTTTATGCGTCATCCATCGCCCTCCACTTGCAGCCATCGCAAGCGCCGAAGTGCTGCAATGTATACTTTCCGCAATGGAGACACAGTTCATTTCTCAAATCGTTGAAAAGCTCAACCGGTACTACGTCAGCTGTCGGAATCCGCTTGATAAGCTCTATATGGTACGGCGTGATTCCGAACATCTCCGGGGTTGCAGCGCGTTAAGCACCTCGTTGAAAGGTGCTTGCCATCGTGATACCCTGTATCCGGTACTGTTAGTTTAAGGACAAAGCCCATCTTGTGGCAGGCGGAGCAAACGCAGTTGTTTTCATCGCTGAGTTGCCCTCGAAACTCCACATCCGGGAGATAGTTAACATTAGCTTCGTTCATCGTTTGCCTCCGAGACGCTTTGCAATTATCTTGCCGAGCAAGCCCGCTTCTTCAAGCGGCACCTCGCGCAGAACCTTTGCTTTCGGTGCACGTACTTTGCCGGGTTCGTAGAGCGGCACAACGATCTCTGCCGCGTCCGCCTCAAGCTCAAGCAACGCTATATCGTCCCAATTCTGCGCATAAGCGCAAGCCCAGCTTGCAGTTGCCATGTGTATACCCTGTCCGCAATCTTCTTCCGGCTCAACCGTGAAGCCGTTTGCAACTGCCATTTCACCGATTTCGTAAAAGAAGCTTTCATCCCAATCCGACACATACTCTGTGTCACGCTTATGTACCGCCTTGTACAGCTTGATCTTGCCGCCGATGATCGGGATATCGTTTCCATCCGCCCAAGCTGTGATGTTGTCAGGGTTGTACACAACGCGAGCATTTCCGGACGTTTTAACATTGCCGCGGCGTTCAACGTCTACTATCTGGCTGTTACCCCACGCCTCGACGGAGCTGTTCTCCCTCGCCACGACGGAGCTGTTCTCCCTCGCCTCGACGGAGCTGTTCTCCCACGCCTCGACGGAGCTGTTCTCCCTCGCCACGACGGAGCTGTTACCCCACGC
>CALBGD010000060.1 GCA_937893735.1 uncultured Clostridia bacterium
TGCCGCAGGGGCGCTTCCCGAGGGGCTTCAGCACATTGTCGAACGCCTTTATCGCGTTGGGAACGCCGCTTTTCAGCACGTTGTAGGTGTCCACCAGCAGGGTCGAGGAATCCGGGTAGGTGCGGCAGTAGCTCTCAAAGGCCTCAAGCTCCGTGTCGAACATCTGCACCCAGCTGTGCGCCATAGTTCCGGTGGCGGGAACTCCGTACATCTCGTCCGCGAGTACGCAGGCGGTTCCGGCACAGCCGCCGATATATGCGGCTCTCGCGCCGAGCACTGCGCCGCTTGCTCCCTGCGCCCGGCGGGAGCCGAACTCCGAGATGGCGCGCCCCTGAGCCGCGCGGACTATTCTGTTGGCCTTTGTCGCAATCAGCGACTGGTGGTTCACCAGCAGCAGGAGCATGGTTTCCACAAGCTGAGCCTGAATGGCGGGAGCCCTGACGGTAATGAGCGGCTCAGACGGGAATACCGGGGTGCCCTCCGGCACGGCCCATATATCGCCGGTGAATCTGAAATTCCTGAGATAATCGAGGAAATCCTCGCTGAATATCTTTTTTCCGCGCAGGTAGCTGATGTCCTCCTCAGTGAAATGCAGCCCCTGAATATAGCTGATGACCTGCTCCAGACCCGCGCAGATGGCATAGCCGCCGCCGTCCGGGACCTTGCGGAAAAACACGTCGAAGTATGCAGTTCTGTCTGCGTGCTTTGTCCGGAAATATCCGTTGCCCATTGTAAGCTGGTAGAAATCGCACAGCATTGTGCAGTTCTGTTCGGTTATCATTTTATGCTCCTTTCACCTAATGAAATACCGCGCAGTTCCGACGAGGTTATGCGCGGTATCCGAGGGAAACGCTGAATAAAACAAAATCGACACGTTCAAACGAGCGTACTCATGTGTCCGATTTTGTTACGCTTCGCTATATTCAGTGTATCCACATTCATCTGTATCTTGCAATGTATGGGTTGTTTTCGCGCTCGTAGTCAAGCGTTGTGGTGCTTCCGTGTCCGGGGTAAATTTTATAGTCCCTGGGGAGCTTCGCGATTTTTTCAAGGCTGTCCAGCATATCCCGGGTGCTTCCGGAGAAGCCGTCCGTCCTGCCGACACCCATGCAGAAAACCACGTCCCCGCAGAAAATCGCCTGTTCTCCCTCGTTTTCGAGGAACAGCAGACAGCTTCCCGCAGTGTGCCCGGGAGCCGCCATCACGCGGAATTTCAGTCCCTCTGCGGTGAATTCCTCGCCGTCTGAGAAGAGTTTATCCGGCTTTATCGGGGAGAATTCCACCGGCATGAAGTCCGCCCAGCTTTTTGCGGCGTTGGAGTACATCTGCTCGTCCGGGGCGCTGGCGAATATCTTCGCGCCGGATTTCCGCCGGAGCTCGGCAGCTCCCGCAAAATGGTCGTAATGACCGTGCGTTATCACGATAGTCCCGATGGAAAGCCCGTGGGTGTTCAGAAACATCTCCACCTCCGTGACGGAGGCGGGGTCTATCACAACTGCGCGGCCGCCCTCCCCGGGAATGATGTAGCAGTTGGTCTGGAGCGCTCCCAGCGGGAGCTGATAAATCTGCATATAACCTCCTTTACTGCTTTCCGGTACGCTCTACCGAGATAACGCCGGGTATCTTCTGGAGCCTTGCCATTACGTTTGAAAGCTGCTCCATTCCGGCTATCTCGACTGTTACCACAAGGCTCATGTTGCCGTTTTTCAGGTGGTGCGCGTTCATCTCGTGGAGCGGGATATGGTTGGTGGCGATGGCGGTGGTTATATCCGCGAATATTGTTATTCTGTCCTCTGCGACAACGTCTATCGTTGCGCGGTAGGTGGAGTCGTCAAGACCTGCCCAGCTTGCCTTTATCCAGCGGCCCTTGTTGTCGGGGTTGTCCATGTTGTTGACAACGTTAACGCAGTCCTGCTTGTGGATAGAAACGCCGAATCCGCGGGTAACGAATCCGATTATCGGGTCGCCGGGGAGCGGGTTGCAGCACTGTGCGAATTTAACAAGGCAGTTGTCCACTCCCTCGATGATGATTCCCTTGCTGCGGGAGCGGCGGTTGTTCTCGGTTATTGCTTCCGCCGGGTCGGAGACAGCCGCCTGAACCGCCTGCTGCTCCTTGTGGCTGCGGAGCTGCTCCTCCTTTATGCGCTGGACTATTTTCGACATGGAAACGCCGCCGTAGCCTATCGCTGCGTACAGGTCGTCCACAGAGCCCAGTCTCTGGCGCTGAGCCGCCGACTGAAGCAGCTCGGGAGTGATGGCAATGCCGTTGCGCTTGAATTCGTGCTCCAGCTCCTCCTTGCCGCGTTCAACGTTTTCTTCGCGGCATTCTTTCTTGAACCAGCTTCTTATCTTGCTCTTTGCCTCGGTGGTGCGGGCGATTTCAAGCCAGTTTCTGTTCGGCCCGTAATTCGGCGAGCCGGAGGTGAGTATCTCGACGATATCGCCGGTCTTTATCTGGTAATCGAAGCTGACCATTCTGCCGCCGACCTTTGCGCCGGTCATCTTGTTTCCGACCTGAGTGTGTATCGAGTAGGCGAAATCAAGCACAGTCGCGCCCATCGGCAGGGAGATAACGTCGCCCTTTGGCGTGAATGCGAATACCTCGTCCGGGGCGAGGTCGGTCTTTATCGCGTCCGCGATAGCTTCCACATCGTCCGCTTCCTGCTGGCGCTCAAGGAGCTGCCTTATCCAGTCGAAGCGCTTCTCTCCCGAAACGTTTCCGGAGATGCCGGCCTTGTACTTCCAGTGGGCGGCAACGCCGTACTGTGCGGTGTTGTGCATTTCCACGGTGCGTATCTGCACCTCGAAGGGGATTCCCTCGCGCCCTATTACGGTGGTGTGTAGGGATTGGTAGCGGTTAGGCTTCGGGGTGGCGATATAGTCCTTGAAGCGGTAGGGTATCGGGCGGAACATATCGTGTATAACGCCCAGCACGTTATAGCACTCGATGACCGACTGCACGATAACGCGCACCGCATAGATGTCGTATATCTCGTCAAAGCGCTTGTTCTTGACGTAGACCTTTTTGTATATGCTGTAAATGGACTTTACGCGTCCCTCGATTATCGGGGCGGGCTTTATGTCGGAAATGCGCTCTCTTATGCGCTTTTTTATGCTCTCGATGAATGCGTCACGCTCTTCCTTGTGGAGGGCTATCTGCTCCTCGACTTCCTTACAGCCGTAGGGGTCGAGGTAGTGTATCGCAATATCCTCCATTTCCTCCTTGACGTCGCTCATACCGAGGCGGTGGGCTATGGGCGCGTAGAAGTTCATGGTTTCAAGAGAGGTCTTGCGCTGCTTCTCGGGTGGTCTTGCGGCGAGGGTGCGCATATTGTGCAGGCGGTCGGCGAGCTTGATGATTATTACGCGGATATCCTTTGACATCGCCATGAGTATCTTGCGGATATTCTCCGCCTGCTGTTCCTCCTTGGAGACCAGCGGGACAAGTCCTATCTTTGTAACGCCGTCCACCATCAGGGCGACGTCTTCGCCGAATTTTTTGCGGAGCTCGTCAAGGGTGACGTCGGTGTCCTCAACGGTGTCGTGCAGCAGGGCTGCGCATATAGTGTCGGTATCCATGCAGTAATCCAGCAGGATAGCCGCCACGGCCAGCGGGTGTGTGATATACGGGTCGCCGGAGGTGCGCTTCTGCCCCTCGTGAGCCTTTTCCGCGACCTTGTACGCCTGCGTTATCTTTTCAAGGTCGTAGGGCTTTTCACTTGCCTTTATCTTTTCCACGAGCTGTTCAAATGTTGTTACCGTCGAACCGGTCATGCTGTACCACCCCATATAATAGAATCAAGTTAACGAAAGGCTCCTGCGGAGGTCTGCGAGGAACCCGGACGCCATAAGATCAGTTTTCTGACTGACGGGAATAAGCCTTACATCGCCCGCGTCAGCGGATATCTCTGCCATGCCGGACGAAGCAAACGTATCCAGCGCAATGCGCAGCATACAGTAGTTCAGCCCGCTGCCGCCGTAAATGCACATATCCTCTGCGGACATCTTTCCGCCGTGCTGCCTGAGCAGGTCGTAAACCTTTTTCAGAGCCTCGCGGTCGGGGACCACCCTCGGGGCAAGCCTGCTGTCGCAGCCCTCGCCGCGTGAGATCTCCTCATAGGTGCGCTGCGCCGCGAAGAATCTGTCCTCGCGGAAATCGGACGGACGGAGCTCCTGCACTTTCAGCACAACTTCCCTTTTGCCGTTGAATTCGTTTATCTCAGCTGTGGCGATGATATCCACCATGCTGCCGGCTGCCGCGTGGAATTTCGCGTAGGGTATCCCGAAGCAGAGCGCGCTGAGCCTTACACCGCCGGAGATAAGCTCCAGCTTGGTGTATTTCCCCTGGGAAAGCGGATTTACGGCGCTCACCGTGCAGTTTTTCAGCAGGAACAGCGGAACGCTGTTTCCCTCGCCGCAGGGCTCCAGCTTGGAGAGCTCGGTTATCTGCTCCATCGTGAGCTTGTCGCCGGTCATCTCCATGTCGGCGCAGGCGGTGTATTCCGGCATTTTCGGGTAGCATTCCCGGCAGAAGCCGTAAACCATCTGTCGGAAATCCTCGACCTTTTCGGCCGGCAGGGAGAACCCCCCGGCTTTCATATGGCCGCCGAATTTCGTCAGCACCATGCTGCACCTGTCCAGCAGCTTGTAGATGGAAAATCCGTCAATTCCCCTTGCGGAGCCGCGCGCTTCGCCGTTCTCGCTTGATATCATCAGCACGGGCTTTCCGTATTTTTCGAGCAGGCGCGCCGCGATTATGCCGATAACTCCGTGATGCCAGCCCTCGCCGGAGAGCACAAGCACGCGCTCTTTCAGCAGCTCCGGGCGCTGCTTTATCTGGGCTTCAACGCCCTCCATTATCTTGGTTTCTTCGGCGCGGCGCTGGGTGTTCAAGAGGTTAAGCTCCTCGCTGAGCAGACGCGCTTTCTCCGGGGTATCGCTCAGCAGAAGCTGCACCGCCTTGTCCGCGTTTGCTATCCTGCCTGCGGAATTTATCCGGGGGCAGACGGTGAACGCGAGGGAGGTCGAGGTGACCTTTTCCGGCTCAGAGCCGGCGCTTTTCAGGAGCTGTGCAATGCCGAGATTCTGGCTGCTGCGGATATTCTCCAGACCCCTGCGGACGATGTAGCGGTTCTCGTTTATGAGCGGCATAACATCGCCGATGGTGCCTATTGCGGCGAGGTCGGAGTACTGTTCCATGACGAATTCCTCGTCCTCTTCGAGCGCGCAGAGCAGCTTCAGGACAACGCCCGCGCCGCATATCTCCTTGAACGGAGAGTTGTCGTCCGCCCGGTGGGGATTCACGCAGGCTTCACATACCGGAAGCTCCTGCGGAGGCTGGTGATGGTCGGTGATGACGAGCTGTGCGCCGCGTTCCTTGATGTAGCGGGCTTCCTCAATGGCGGAAACGCCGTTGTCCACGGTGATGATAAGCTCCGTGCCGTTGTCGAGTATCCGCTTCAGCGCGTCGAGGTTCATTCCGTAGCCCTCGCTGCGGTCGGGTATGTAGTAATCCGCCTCTGCGCCCATTGCGTCGAGGTAGCTGAACAGCATAGCCGTGGAGGTCACGCCGTCGCAGTCGTAGTCGCCGTAAACGGTGATCTTCTTTCCCTCGTCGAGAGCTTGCCGTATCACGTCAACGGCGGTCTCCATGTCTTTCAGCAGGAGCGGGTCTGAAAGACTGCTGCACCCGAAGAATTCCCGGGCGTGGTCGAGGGTCGTGATACCACGGCTGAGCATTACCCCGCCGAGGAGTTCCCCGAACTGCGCCGTTATTTCGTTGTTTACTGCGGGAACGTCCGCACAAAGCCACTTTTTCAACTGTTTTCGCTCCTGAATTAAACGCTCAGCTCAACGTGCTCGCCGAGGAGCGCCTTGTTCTTCTCGAGGACCGGCCATACCACTTCGTTCAGGAATTCCTCTACCTGCTCGGGGGCTCTGCCGGTGTAGTTAGCGGGCTTCAGCACGGACATGATCTCCTCTTCGGTTATCATGAACAGCGGGTCTGCCGCGATACGCTTTACAAGGTCGTTCTCGCCGCCCTCTTCCTTTACCACCTTTGCAGCGGCGATGCTGTGCTGGCGGAGCGCTTCGTGCAGCACCTGACGGTCGCCGCCCTTTTCAACGGCTCTCATCATGATGTTCTCGGTAGCCATGAACGGCAGTTCGCGCATAACGCGCTGCTCGATCACCTTTGGGTAAACCACCAGACCGCTTGTAATGTTTATCATTATGTTCAGGATAGCGTCAACGCCGAGGAATCCCTCTGCAACGGAGATACGCTTGTTCGCGCTGTCGTCGAGGGTTCTCTCAAACCACTGTGTGCCGGCTGTGAAAGCGGGATTCAGGGTGTCTATCATAACGTACCTTGCAAGGGAGGTGATACGCTCAGCGCGCATAGGATTGCGCTTGTAGGGCATTGCGGAGGAACCTATCTGGTTCTTCTCGAACGGCTCTTCCATCTCCTTGAAGTTAGCGAGGATACGCAGGTCGTTGCTGAACTTGGAGCAGCTCTCTGCGATGCCGCCGAGTACGTTCAGCACCATGCTGTCTACCTTTCTGGAGTAGGTCTGACCGCTGACAGGAACGCATTCCTCGAAGCCCATTTCGTTTGCGATGGACTTTTCAAGAGCCTTTATCTTCTTGCTGTCGCCGCCGAAAAGCTCAACAAAGCTTGCCTGAGTTCCTGTTGTGCCCTTCTGACCGAGGAGCTTGAGCTTGCTTATGCGGTACTCCACTTCTTCAAGGTCCATCATCAGCTCGTTTATCCACAGTGTTGCGCGCTTGCCGACAGTTGTGAGCTGCGCGGGCTGGAGGTGGGTATACGCGAGGCAGGGCTGATCCTTGTGCTGCTGCGCGAAGCCTGCGAGGTTGTTGATGACGTTGAGCAGCTTCTTTTTTACCAGCAGAAGCGCGTCGCGCATGATGATCACATCGGTGTTGTCGCCAACGTAGCAGGAGGTCGCGCCGAGGTGGATTATTCCCTTTGCCTTGGGGCACTGCTGGCCGTAAGCGTAAACGTGGGACATTACGTCGTGGCGCACGAGCTTCTCGCGCTCCTCTGCCACTTCGTAGTTGATGTCGTTGATGTGGGATTCAAGCTCGTCTACCTGCTCCTGAGTTACGGGCAGGCCGAGCTTCATCTCGCCCCTTGCGAGTGCGACCCACAGGCGGCGCCATGTGGAAAACTTCTTGTCTGCGGAGAAGATGTACTGCATCTCCTTGCTGGCGTAGCGGGTGCAGAACGGGCTTTCGTAGGTGGAATAATCTCTTGACATTGTTTGTCTCCTTTTGGTGGTTTATAAGGTATGGTCACCTCTAAAAACCTCCTTCACGGCAGATTTCTAAGACTTACCAAGAAACGTCGCTTCGCTCCTTATTCATCATCTGCTGCGTTGTCAAACCTTGTAATACATCAAGTATGACTGCGGTTTGACTCCTAGCATCTGATATAAGTCATGTACGAAATCTGCTCGTGTCCCGTTTTTTAGAGGTGACCGTATAAAATTTACTATCTTATTTTATCACAAAAGCTCGAATTATACAAGAGTTTTTCATACATTTGTGCCTGCGCTCCGGAGCTGTTTTGACCGTGGAGAATAATGCTTTTCGCGCAATTGGCAGAATTGCACATAAAACAAGCGAAAAATTATAGAGAGTTTGTGTATTTAGTACCTTGCAAAACATAATACCTTGTGGTAAAATGAATACACGGAACGAGGAAACGAGGTTCCGATATTTTTGAACAGGCTACCTTGTAAGACAAAGTACCTTGGGATATGCAGTAAGCATATCCGCTAAGACAGGGGTGGAATATGAATTCTCAGCTTAAAAGAGGCACGCTGGAGCTTTGCGTGCTGTCGCTGCTGAGCCGCAGCGACTGCTACGGCTATGAGCTGGTGAACCGGATATCCGAGTGTATGCAGATAACCGAGGGCACGATATATCCGCTGATGAAGCGGCTTAAAGACAACGGCGTGATAGATTCCTACATAGTGGAATCACAGGAAGGACCGCCGAGGAAATACTACCGGATAACGGACGAAGGCCGCGCCGAAATGGCGAAGCTCTCCGAGGAATGGTTTGAGTTTGTGGACAGCGTTAACGCTCTGCTGAAAGGGGACAACGGATAATGATAGCAAAGAACAAGGGAGATTTCCTGTATAATCTCCATAACGAGCTGCACAGAATAGGCATTGATGACGACGAGGAAATAGCGGCGGATTTCGAGGAACACTTCAAGGCAAGTCAGGAAGAGGGACTTTCCGAGGAGGAGACCTGCGAAAAGCTCGGCGACGTAAAGGAGATAGCGCGCAATTATCTGGATATTCCCAGCACAAGGCTGAATTCCATAGTTGCGGACGCCGTGGCAAACCAGAGAGTTTCGCTCACCAAGCCCGGCGAGAAGCTCCCGGCGGACCTTTCCCTTGTAAAAGGGGAACAGCCGGAGCAGCCCGCCATACGGGAATATACCCCCGAGCACATCATGGAAGAGCCTGAAACTCCTGCTCCAGTTTCTCCAAGGATAAACCTCGGAAAAGAGCAGCCGGTGCGCGAGTACACTCCCGAGCAGATAGCGGAGGAGCAGCCGGCTCCGGCGCAGGCGGCAAGGGAATATACTCCTGAGCATATCGCAGAGGAACAGCCCGCTCCGGGCGCTGACAGCTCCATTCCGAAGATGACGGACGAGAGATATCAGTACAATTCCCAGAGCAGGCAGGGCGAGGTGCCGCCCCAGTGCGTTCCTCCGGTAGGAAAGAACGCAAAGGACGGCGGATTCCATTTCAGCGACGTAAAGGGCATGAAAGCGAACGTCAACGCCGGGAAGCTCATCACCTGCATACTGCTTGACGTACTGCTGTGGTCGTGGCTGATTCCGTTGGTGGTTTCCACGATAATCGGCGGTCTTGGCGGTATCGCGCTGAGCCTGTTAACCGGCGGTCTGGCGCAGCTGAGCGGCGGAAGCTTCCATCTGCTCAGCAGGATATTCCTTTGCAGCGGAATGGTGAGCGCGGCGGTGCTGGTTGCCTGTGCGGTGATAGGGCTGCTGAAAGCAGTGTTCCACTGGATAAAAGCTATCGTGATAAACCACGTCAAGGCTGTATACGATCTGTAAGGGGGCTTCGGAATGAAAGTAATACTGAGAATATTTATCCCGCTGTGCATATTCTCGTTCATCGCATTCGGGATATCAGTTGCGGTGCTTGGCAGGGATTATTCCTCCTCGTCTGAGGAGGTCATTGAAGAAGTGGTGATCTCCGGCGACCAGCGGACATATGAGGTGACAGAGAGCTTCAATGACATAAAAATCGATATCGGCGCATATAAGCTGTCTGTAAAGCCGTGGAGCGAAGATACGACAAAAATAATCATATCAGGCAGTGACGGCGGCAATATAAAGACCTCCGTTTCAGGAGACACGTTAAATATAATCACCCAGTGGAGATGGAGCGGCGAGTGGTTCAAGAACCTGCTCAGCGGAAATGTGTTCGACACTCAGGTGCAGGTATTCGTACCCGACAAGACCTACGGCGACCTCGACCTGCATGTTGGAGCGGGCGCGCTCACGTCCGACGGCGTAAGGGCTGGTCATGTTACCCTTGACGTTTCCGCAGGAAAGCTGAATTACATTCAGCCCGAGGGACACCGCGCAGAGTTCATTATGTTTGATGTTTCCGCGGGCTACCTTGTTGCAAAGAATGCGGCGGCATCCGCGTACTCTGTCGAAGTCAGCGCAGGCGACGCTGAAATATACGGGCTTACGGGTGACGGCGGGGTCGATGTTTCCGCAGGCTCCGCGAGAGTGCAGTACGCGGCGGTAGATGGCGGCTGTGACGTATCGGTCAGCGCGGGCGATGTAGTGCTTGATATCCCGGAGGACGCTTCCATAACATTCAACTGCGACAAGAGCGCGGGCGATATCAAGATAATGGCTTGCGGCGTGAATACGACCGCCAAGGACGGCGACACATATTCCGTGAACGGCGGCACTTACACCTTTGACCTTGACGTATCCGCAGGCGATATCAGGGTAGTGAATTCC
>CALBGD010000061.1 GCA_937893735.1 uncultured Clostridia bacterium
TGCCCTTTGCGAAGAACATTCCCGCCAGCGTTACGATGAACGGCTGTATCTCCAGATACGCTATCAGATAACCCTGAACCAGTCCGAAAGCGGTGCCTATTCCGAGGGCTATGAGGACAGAGGTCACTACATTGCCTCCGCCGTAGTCGAGGTTCATTGCGCAGCACATACATACGAGCGCCGTAACAGCGCCGACCGAGATGTCGATACCGCCGGTTATCATTACAAGGCTCATTCCGCAGGAGAGGATTATCAGAGCCGCGTTTTCGTTCAGTATGTTGAAGAAGGTCTGCACTTTCGTGAAGCCGGAGCCGATGAACGCCACAGCGCAGATATACATTACAACGAATATCGCAATGGTGATGACCAGAAGCAGATTAGAGTCAGATAATCTCCGTGAACTGCCGTTGGCGTTTTTCAGAAATTTCATACTAATTCGCCTCCTTGACGGGATTTCTGCGAGAAGCTATCTTCTTGCGGAGCGCTGCGAGCTTGTTGCGTACAGTAGGAGCGCTGAGAACTACCAGGATAATTACTACGACCGCCTTGTATGCGGGGAGCGCGGTAGGAGCTACCTGGAACTTATAAAGAGTTGTCGTCAGGAACTGAATAACATAAGCGCCGAGTATCGAGGACGCCATGTTGAACTTACCGCCGCTGAGGGCGTTTCCGCCGAGGGCTACCGCAAGGATAGCGTCCATCTCGATGTCCTTTGCAACTACGGAGTAGTTGATGGAGGAGATACGGCTAACCTTGATGAAGCCTGCGACTGCAACGCACAGACCAAGTATAACGTAGGTCATGAACTTGATACGCGCGGGGTTCAGACCGTTAAGTCTGGAGGATTCGGAGTTTATGCCGACCGCCTGGGTGAACAGTCCCAGCTTTGTGAACCGAAGCACCAGCGCGATGATTATAATGCATATCGCCGCAATGAATATCGGGGTAGGAAGCGGCAGTCCGGGAATGAAGTTGCCGAACCAGCCGAAGCTCTCATCGTTGATGACGGGAAGCTGGTTGTTGTTTATCCATGCCGCGATGGAACGTCCTGCGGTGAATAGGATAAGCGTTGCGACCATCGGCTGTATTTTGAAGTAAGCCACCAGAGCGCCGTTGAATGCGCCCAGGAGCATTGATACGACAACGCATGCGAGGAATGCAACGATTATCGGCGCATGCAGCGTAGCCGGGCTGACCTCGCCGCCGCAGAGGACTCTCAGGACAACGCTGCCTGCGACTGCGATAGTCGCGCCAACACTGATATCCTGTCCGCCGGAAGCTGACGTTACCAGCGTCATGCCGATAGCAAGTATCGCAAGCTCCGAAGCGTTGTCGAGGATCGTGATGATGTTGCCCGAAATTACCATATCGCCGGCGCTGTTCGGAGCATATTTGATCGCGAAGAACGAGGGGTCAGCGATCAGGTTGAACAGCACCAGTATCAGCAGCGCCGCCAACGGAATAAATATCTGATTCCTGACCGCTCTTTTAAGAAAAGCAAGGAACTTGTTCCCGCCTGTTTTTTCAAGCGTTTTCATGAACCTTTTCACCTCCTGCGATCGTTTCCATTATCTTGGACTGGTTCAGGTCGGAGCCGGTAAGCTCGCCTGCGGTCTTTCTGTCGCGCATTACTATAAGTCTTGAACATACGTTCAGCATCTCGTCTATCTCAGAGGAGATGAACGTTACGCTCTTGCCCTCGGCGGCGAGTTTAAGCACCAGCTTCTGTATTTCAAGCTTGGTGCCGACGTCGATACCTCTTGTGGGTTCGTCGAGGATAAGGTATACAGGGTTCGCAAGAAGCCATCTTGCGAGGATAACTTTCTGCTGATTACCGCCGGAAAGCGACTTTATCGGTGTGTCCGGAGAAGCCGTCTTTATTTCCAGCAGCTTTATGTACTCGTCGGCATATTTTGCAGCGTCCGCCTTGGATATCGGCCGGAACATTCCGCGCATTACCTGGAGCGCAAGGATTATGTTATCCTTGACGGACAGGTCGCCGATGATACCATCGTGCTTTCTGTCCTCGGGGAGGTAGCTTATGCCGTGCTTCATTGCGTCAAGCGGCTTTCTTATCTTAACGGGCTTGCC
>CALBGD010000062.1 GCA_937893735.1 uncultured Clostridia bacterium
GAGGAAATTCGCCCGAGGTCGAATATGCCCTGCTTTTCTATGTTGGAGGCGCGGTTCATATTTCCGGGCGCAAGCACCACCAGAGCCTCCCCGGCGATACAGCAGATAAAGCAGAGAATAACGCGGATACCGGGCTTCCGTCGCTCCACGATAAGATAAAAGAACAGCCACACCGCGATTATGCCCCCGGTGGTTTCGTTCGTGGAGGAGCTGAGCAGCACCAGAAGAACGGTCATCACGGAAGCAGAAGCACTGCGGTCGTCAAGGTGCTCCCGGCAGAACAGCACCGCGCCCAGCATGAGCGTTCCTGTCCACAGGTAGTTCACCGAGCCGGAGAGCCACAGCACGTCGTCGCCGAAGGTCGGCAGGAATAGGAACATTGAGCCGTAGACCATCAGCAGCGGGAACGCTTCAGTCTTTCTGCTGCGGAACGCGAACCTGTACAGAAGCAGCCCCAGCGTCACGAAAACAGCGGCGTTCAGCACGTTGAACACCCACTTGTTGAGATTGCAGAGTGTAAAGGTCAGAAAATGCGGGACGATCCTTCCGCCGCTGAGCATATAGTAATTCCCGGCGGATTCGAATATATCGGCGGTGGAGCTGACAACGCGCTCGTTTCCCGCAGGGTCAAAATCCTGCCACACAAAGCGGAAATGGAAATCGTCGGTTATGTAGCCGCACATGGCGCTCAGCGCCAGCATCAGCAGGAATATCAGCAGGCAGACCGCCAGCGCCGCTTTGTTTTCCCTGATTTTTTTTAGTATCACGTTCATCTCAGCCTTCCGTTTCTTCTTTTATGAATTCCTCAAGGTCAAGGCGGTAAAGGTTTATATTGCGGTCGCTGGGCGTTGTCCATGTTGAGAATGTCCCGTGGCGGCTCAGCAGTACTCCCGGGTATTCGTCCGGGTCGAGATCAAACATTGAGAAGTTCATCATGTATATGTTGGGGCAGTCTTTCAGATCATCGTATATTTTGGCGCAGTCGAGGTCTGCATTCTCATCGCCGGTATGCTGGTCGCTGTATGTCAGGAACTCTGTCTTCAGCATGGAGTAGAACCTGTGCTCCGGCAGATAGGCGGAGCAGCCCACCGGGATATCGTTGCCCCTGAACACCAGCACGGCGTCAGGCTCAAGGTTTTCCCTGATGTAATCTGCGGTCAGCTTTGAATAGCTGAATTCACCCGCGTAGTCGTTAAAAAGGCTGATGAACCCTATCGGTATGGTCATGGCGGAATAAATGCAGAATACCGCGCAGTAGGTGAGCTGGAAATCCCTGTCGCGCGCCCTCAGCCACTTTACGATGGCGTGGCCGTTGACGGATTTATTCTTAAACGGCTTCGGCTCCTTATAAACGGGTTCTTCTGAGGAGACCGCCAGCCAGTATATCACGGCGTAGCAGTACAGAAACACCCCCGCGCGGGAGGGGAGGGAGAACCATATTACCTCGCAGATAACGCAGTAGAAGAACGTAAAGAACAGGCACACGACAAGGTGCTTCCTGTAATGCCTGAGCAGTATGAGCATTACGATGAATGCAAGCCCGATGAACGCGCAGAGCTTCCACGAGAAGTCCTGCTGGATAATGAATTTCACGTCGAGCATGGCGTTGGAGGTCTCGCTGGCGAACGAGTTCATGAACTTGTTTATCGCCGAGGAAACGGTCAGCGAGCTTGTGAAGTTTGTGGCATAGTCGTTTGAGGAAATGCTGCCGATGATGGGGAGTATCAGCACGAGCACTCCCGCGCCCGCAGCAATAAGCCCCAGCACCCGGCGGAGGTTCATGAGAGCCGTGGAGGAGCGCCAGAGCTTTACCAGATCAATTATCATGAAAATGCCGAGTATTCCGACAAGCCCGCACATCAGGAGGTGGGTATCCGCAAGCAGTCCCACCAGAATACCGTAGACGATTGGGAAGTCATTCCGCCTGCGGTACACGACAGCGATAAGCGTAAGGATAAGCAGGATAAGGCAGTACACGCGGGGACCAACGCTGTTGTAGAAAAGGAATCCGCTGGAGAACAGGATAACAGCCTTCATGACCGGCCTGAAAGGAGCCTTCCACAACATCAGCCCGGCTGATATCAGGGTGATGAACCAGCTTATGAACGGCATTATATCCGCTGTGAAGCCCATTCTTGTGAACGGATACAGCACGAAGTGCCAGAGCGGCGGGTGCCCCTCGGTACGCATGGCGGTGATTATCCCGGGAATATCGTTGTCGCGGGCGATGCACCACGCCTGCGCCTCGTCATACCATATCTCATGGTTAGCCGCGCCGATAAACGTGAGCACGGCGTACACTGCGAACAGGCATATCAGCACGATGCTGCTGCGGGACAAAGTATGTTTTCTGGAGGTGTTTTCTGCGTTCATATAATTATTTCCCCCTACCTTGATAAATACGACACTTATTTAATTATAACCTATTTACAAATGTTTGTCAATACGCAAAAAGGAGAGCTTTTCAGCTCTCCTTTTGTTATCGTTTTATAATTCCGAATTACGAATTAAGATTTCCGAATTGGATCCATTACTCCGGATTATTCTCGCGGATCTGTGCGCGTATCGCCTTATGGTCGCCGGAGCAGTACTCCGGGATATTGCTGGTGCGGTAGTATCCGATGTTCGTGGATTCGCAGGAAGTGGTCGCCAGCAGTCCGGTCATGGTGCAGTAGCGCTTCTCGACAACGGTGGGGTCCTTGGTGAACTTCATCACCTCGGAGGTGTCCTGAATGTCTATCATGACATCGTGCCATATCTTTGCGACTGCCTTCCAGCCGTCCGCGCCGCCGATGACGCGGCTGTCGTCGTAGCCTATCCACAGGCCGCCGATGTATTCCGGCGTGAGCCCCATGAACAGCAGGTCGGTGCCGGCGTTGGAGGTACCCGTCTTTCCGACTACCTCAACGTTCGGGAGTATCGCGTTAGGACCGGTTCCGGTACCGCCGTTAACTACCTGATAGATCATGCGGTTGGTTATCCACGCGCTGTCGCTGTCTATCGCCTGAGTTCCGTAGTAGTCCTGTTCGAGGATAACGTTGCCCTTGCTGTCCTCGACCTTGCTGTAAAACATCGGACGGTAGTACACGCCGCCGTTGCCGAATATCTGGTACGCCCCCGCGACCTCCACCAGCTTTGCGCCGTTTGTCAGCGCGCCGAGGCACAGCGGCGAGAGCGCGATATCAGCGTCAACAAGGGTCGTGAATCCCAGCATCTGCGTGAGCTGGGTGTACATCGCCTTGGTGGTGTTCATTCTGCCGACCCTTACCGCCAGCGTATTCAGCGAGTGCTGAACGCCGTACCACGCCGGGCGGAGCGTTCCGTCGCCCCATACCTCGCCGTAGTTCTGCGGCCATATCTGCGGCTCGTCCTTTGTGCCGATGTTTATCGCCTCGTCGGGTATCAGCGTCGAATATGGGATAAGATTCTTCTGCACCGCCAGCGAATAAGTTGATATCGG
>CALBGD010000063.1 GCA_937893735.1 uncultured Clostridia bacterium
AGGCGTTGTGATGACCGGCGCCGGCGCTACATTCCCCTATGGCAAGGATCCCAAGGACAGCAATATCCGTATCGCTCCGACATTCCCGTCAGTTGACGAGCTCCGTCAGGCAATGGAGATCTTCTGCGTATGCGTAAAGCTCGCAAGCGCTGAGGTCCTGCTGAACAAGTAAATATTTTATCGGGTCTGTCATTATGGCAGATCCGATTCTCAACATCTTAATTGTAATATATAGGTTCATTCAAAGTTCGGAAAGGCTCCCGACACTCCCGAAAGGGAACTTGAGATGATGGATACGCCGCCCATCTGAATGACCGATTAAGTAAAGGGGGAAACGACCATGTTTCCCCCTTTTGTATTACTTGAACTGCTCGAGTATCTGCTCTTTCCTGTGCAGGCCCACCAGAATCTCCTTGGTGATGCCGTCCTTTATCACTACCAGCGTCGGAATGTTTTCCACGCCGAATGCGGAGGCAAGCTCCGGCTGCTCATCAACGTTCACCTTGCCCACCTTTATCTCGGCGTGCTCCTCGGCGAATTCGTCAACTATCGGGGACTGCATCATGCAGGGTCCGCACCACGAAGCCCAGAAATCCAGAAGCACGGGCTTGGTGCTCTCAACTACCTCGGTCTTGAAATTATCCTTTGTTATGGTCAGTACTGACATTTTATCTCCTCCATTCAGGTTGTTTTCTTATGCACGGAATGCTCCGCAACTATATTATATACCATTATTCCGGGTTTGTCCAGTGGGAATTTCGTCAAATTGCTGACTTCTGCGTTTACATAATTGTATTGTATATTGTCTGAATTTGCATAGTTTTATACGCGGCATTATGTCTTTTTTGTACAAAAGATACTATTTTGTTAAGTTCTTTGTCGTAATTTGAAAAAAGACTTGACTATTTTGGGCGGTTTGTAGTAAAATATAAATGTATAGGATTGAGTATAGGCTCAGTCATAAAAAAATATGAAACAGGAGATAAATAATTATGCAGAAGACGATCGGCGTACTTACAAGCGGCGGCGACGCACCCGGCATGAATGCCGCAGTTCGTGCTGTCACCAGAGCTGCTATCAAAAAGGGATTCAGAGTCGTTGGTATCCGCCGCGGCTACAATGGTCTGCTCAACAATGATATGGTAGAGCTTACCACAAGAGATGTTGCAGATATAATTCAGAGGGGCGGCACTGAGATATTCACTGCACGCTGCAAGGAATTCAAAGAATGGGAATACATCCTCAAGGCTAAGGACATCTGCGAGAAAGACAACTTCGCAGGTATCGTTGTTATCGGCGGCGACGGCTCTTTCAGAGGCGCTGCTGACCTTTCCAAGGCTGGTATCCCCTGCGTTGGTCTGCCCGGAACTATCGACAACGATATCCAGTGCTCCGAGTACACCATCGGCTACGATACAGCAATGAACACCGTTATGGAGCTGGTAGACAAGCTCCGCGACACCTCTCACTCCCACGAGAGATGCGCTGTCGTTGAGGTAATGGGCAGAAATGCAGGTCATATCGCGCTGAACACCGGCGTTGCCTGCGGCGCTACTGCTATCCTCGTTCCTGAGATCGAATTCAACATTGAGGACGTTATCCAGAAGATAAAGACAGCCCGCGCAAATGGCAAGGAACAGTTCATCGTCATCGTTGCAGAGGGCGTTGGTCACACAGAGGAGATCTCCAAGAGGATCTTCGAGGAGACTGGTATTGAATCCAGAGCTACTATCCTCGGTCACGTTCAGAGAGGCGGCAGCCCCACAGTACGCGACAGAGTAGTTGCTTCCGAGATGGGCTACTATGCAGTTGAGCTGCTCGAAAAGGGTATCGGCAACCGCGTTGTGGGCATGAAGGACGGCAAGATCTACGATGTGGATATTCAGGAAGCCCTCAGCATGAAGAAGCCGTTTGACAAGCGTCTTTACGACATCGCAAACGAGATCAGCTTCTGATCTTCCCGCCGGAGCGCGGTAATACTATAAACTACAACACAGAGTAGAAGAACGTGCGTTAAGTGCTGCGCGGACGGAGAGTTGCCGTGCGGACGAAAGGCATACGCCTGCGGTACGTTCTTCGCATCTCGCTGTACATAAATTGAATATGGAGCCATGGGGCTTTATTCTGTTTGTATATGGCGAAGTTACGGAGGATAAAGTCATGGCTTTTTTTCTTAACTTCAAAAAATCTGCGCAGGAGCTGAAAAGCATCCGGTGTCTGGTGGTTACGGCAGTACTCATTGCGCTTGCGTGCGTACTTAAAATGCTGACTATCCAGCCGCTGCCCACGCTTAAAATCGGCTTCTCGTTTATCGCGATAGCTTCGATAGGAATGCTCTACGGTCCCACAGTGGCGGGACTTTCCTGCGTTGCAACGGACGTCATCGGCTATCTCATCTCCAACCAGCAGCAGGGATTCTCACCGCTGTTCACGCTGGTTGAGGTCACCGGCGGAGTTATCTACGGCATATTCCTGTACGGCTTCGATCCTATAAAGCCCGACCTCACCTCAGCCAAGGGCTTCTGGAAGGGCATACGGGCGAATATCCCGTCCGTACTGCGCATTGTCGCAGCAAAATTCACGATAAACCTGGTGTGCAACGTATTCATGAACACACTGTTTATGATGATAATGGGTTACGGCATTGTTCCGGAAACATTCTGGCTGAAGATAGGCACCCGCATAATCAAGAATGCCACTATGCTGCCCATTGAGGTATTTATTCTGCTGCTCGCGCTGTTCCCGATAAAGGCGGCGTACACGGCGGTGTTCAGGAACCACAAACAGCACGTCTGACAGAGCCACGGCTCAGAAAGGTGTATTGATATGACAAAGCTCGGATTCATCGGCGTCGGCAACATGGGCGGCGCTATCCTCAAGGGAATCGAGGGAAAGCTCGGCAACACGGCGGTTTTCGCGTTTGATGCAAACAAGGACAAGCTCGCAGACCTCACTCTGCTCGGAGCTACCGCCGCCGGCAGCGCAAGGGAGATCGCCGAAAAGTGCGACTATATCCTGCTTGCAGTGAAGCCCCAGCACCTCGGCGAGGTCCTCGCTGAGATAAAGGACAGCGTAAAGCCGGAGACCGTGTTCATCTCGATCTGCGCGGGAATTTCCGCTGAATATATCCGCGAGCGCACTATACCGAATGCAAAGGTAGTCCTCGTTATGCCCAACACCCCCATGATGCTGGGCTGCGGAGCCTCCGCGATGTCCCACGACGATAAGGTCAGCGAAGAAGAATTCGCATTCGCCCGCAAGATAATCGGAAGCTGCGGAATCACCGAGGTAGTCCCCACCGACAAGATGAAGGAAGTCATCGCCATCAACGGAAGCTCCCCGGCATTCATCTATCTGTACGCAAAGGGATTCGTTGACTACGCAGATTCCGTGGGAATAGACAAAGAGGCGGCGCTCCGCCTGTTCGCACAGAGCCTCATCGGCTCCGCGAAGATGCTCACCGAGTCCGGAATGACCGTTGACGAGCTGATAAAGCAGGTATCCTCCCCCGGAGGAACCACCCTTGCAGGGCTCGACAAGCTGTATGAGGGCGACCTCACCGGCGATGTGCAGAGAGCCTGCGAGGCCTGCACCAAGCGCGCTTACGAGCTTGGGAACTAAGACCGGAATAAATTTTTCAGGGCGGTGTCTTTTCATCGCCCTGTTATTTTAAGGAGTACCAATGATACGAGTAGCTCAGATATTAGGCAAGATGAACGGCGGCGGCGCTGAACAGGTCGTCATGAACTACTACAAGGCGGCTGACCGCGAAAAAGTACAGTTCGACTTCTATCTCTTCAAGGGCTCGAAGTACGTCCCTGTGGAGGAAATAAAGGCGATGGGCGGCAGGCTGTTCGTTCTGCCGACATTCAAACACCCGCTGAAATACCTGAAAACCCTGCGTAAGCTGCTCTCCGAAAACAAGTACGAGATAATGCACTGCCACCTGAGCACCCTGTCGTTCCTGCCGCTGCTGGCGGGAAAGCAGGCGGGAGTCCGGGTGCGGATACTCCACAACCACAGCACCTCCGGCGGCGCGCGGGAATGGCACCGCAACCTCGCAAAGCTCATTCTTAAGCCGTTCGCGCGTATGTTCGCCACAGATTTTTTCGCCTGCTCGGAATACGCAGCGCGGTGGATGTACGGCAGCCGTGCGGCGATACCGCTTTCAGAGGGCGAAATCCCCGGGGCGCATAAGCGCGTCAGGATAATGCCAAATGCGATAGACACGGAGAAATACCGTTTCAGCCAGGAGAAACGAAAGGAAATACGCAGGGAGCTGAAAATCCCGGAGAAAACTCTTGTTTTCGGGCACATCGGAAGATTCTGCCCGCAGAAGAATCAGAGCTTCCTGCTTGATATCTTCAAGGAGATAGCCGCTCAGAAGAAAAACTGCCGCCTTGTGATGGCGGGCACCGGCGAGGATATGGAGCTGATACAGGCGCAGGCTTCCGCAGCGGGAATCTCCGACCGCGTAATATTCGCAGGTCAGCGCAGCGACGCAGACAAGCTGTACAGCGCATTTGACTGCTTCCTCCTGCCGTCGAATTACGAGGGGCTCCCAGTAGTGGGCGTTGAAGCGCAGTGCGCGGGGCTTTCCTGCATTCTGTCCGACAGAATGACCAAGGAAACACGCATAACGGGAACGGCGCAGTTCCTGCCCCTCGGGAACGCCCGGGACTGGGCGTGTGCAGCGCTGTGCTGCGCGGGTCTCCGGAACAAGAACGCCGCAACCGAGGTAGCCGCCGCAGGCTACGACATAAATCAGGAAGCCGCAAAGCTCACGGAATTTTATCTCCGTAAATCATGATTGTAAACCGAAACCTCTTGACAAGTTTACAGAGATGTGCTATAATGTACAAGGCTCATTTGTAAACCAAAAGACAGGAGAAAGTAAACAATGAAAGAAATTATCGACCAGAACGGCACAGGTGCCGTAAAGCAGAACAAATTCCTGACGGTAAGGAACATGGCGTTCATCGCGGTTATGGCGGCGCTGATATGCGTTGCGGCTCCGTTCTCCGTACCCATGCCCGGTCTTGTTCCAATATCCCTGGCGACCTTCGTTATCTACATCACAGGCGGGATACTCGGCTGGAAGAAGGGCACGCTTGCAGTGCTGATATATGTGCTCCTCGGCGCGGTCGGACTTCCGGTGTTCTCCGGCGGTGCGGGCGGCTTCGCGAAGCTGTTCGGAGTTACCGGCGGCTACATCGTAGGATATATCCCCTGCGTACTTATCGGCGGACTGTTCGTTGACCTGTTCTACAAAAAGGCAAAGTCCAAGAATCCGTTCGTCAACGGCGCGTGGTCTATCCCGGTCGGCATGATCGCCGGAACAGTCGTTCTCTACGCCCTCGGAACCGTGTGGTTCGTTATTGCACGCGGCGTTACACTGGAGGTCGCGCTTGCTTCCTGCGTTGTTCCGTTCCTCATCGGTGACGCGATAAAGATAGTCTGCGCGACTATCGTGACCGTTATCCTCCGCGACAGACTCGGAAAGATAATGGCGGGCAACTAACATAACACAAACAAATCCCCCGTTCCTGCCGGAACGGGGGATTTCTGTTATCCTATCTTGAAATACTCCCAGTTCTTTATCTGCTGGGGGATATCCTTTGTGCCGAAGCTGAACTCCGGAAGCTTGCTGTGCGTGATATAAATATCGCTGCCGAATACCTCGATAAGGCGCTCCTTTGTAACGCCCTTCTCCTCGTTGGGATACGGGGTGCCGTTAAGGTCAACCCTTGCCTTGCCTGCCGCATCTGTCTGGTAGATGAAGTCGCCGTTCCAGATCATGTAGTACAGCCACATTGCACCGGTATCCACCATTCCCTGCGGGTCCGGAATATTGCCGCACTCGGACAGGGTGAGCATCTTTCCGGTGGATTCAGCGTCCATTCCTGCGAGCTCAGCGCACTTCTTGTCGTAGCCCTGAAGCTCATGGTATGCGCTGTAATAGTACTCCGTGAGCGCGTCAGCGGAAAGGTCAGTGCCGGAATAATACTTGTCTATGCCTTCGATATCAAAGGAATTCGGGCTGACAACGCAGTGGTTGCTCTGGCCGTTCCACAGCCATATAATGTTGGAAAGCTTGTGGTAGTTTTCCATACGGTCGTAGATCATGTACCACAGCTTTTGGAACACCTCGTTCTTTACGGTGTCCTTGCCCTGAACTCCCCACCAGAACCACGAGCCGCTTGCCTCGTGGAGCGGACGGAACAGTACGGTCACGCCCTCGCTCTCCAGTCTCTGGAGCTTTGTCGCGATAAGGTCGATGTCGTGGATAACGGTTTCGTACTCCTTGGTTCCCGGAGTTACTGCGTTTATCTGGCTGAAATTCGTGATCTCCTCGGTGTAGAATGCATAGCCGCCCTCCGGATTGTCGATATCCTTGGGGACGTTCCAGTGCCATGTAAAGGTGCACAGTCCGCCGGATTCATGCGCCCATTCTATCGCTTCGTCTATCATGTCGTCGCTGTGGTAGCTTCCGGTGCAGAAGATGAAATCGTAACCCTTCATCGCGGTGAGGTCGCCTGTCGCATTGTAGAATACAAGATCCTCGTAGCACTCGTTGCCCATCATCTGCTGGCAGGTGAGTATCTGCTTGCCGTAAACGCTTCTGAGGTAGTTCCATACCTCCATGGTCTTTTCATTGTTCTGCGCGTTTTCGGAGACCGGCTTGGACGGGTTTACCTCCTTAGCCTCGAACGAAGCCTTGAGCGCGTCAAAATCCGTCTGGTATGCGAGCGCGGTATCCATGTCGATATCGCCGTCTGCGTTGAGCTTCACGGGGTTGGAAAGCACCGGCTTTTCGCCGCTGTCGGGCTCCTGAGCCTCGGCAGTGGAGGCCGCCTGAGCCGTGCCGCCCTGCGCGGGGCTCTCAGCGTCAGAGCCGGACGTGCTCTCAGGGGCGGAGCTGCTTGTGCTGGAATTGTTGCAGGCGGTCAGCGTAAGCGCAATTGCCGCCGCAAGCATTATTGAAAGAAACTTCTTCATATCGTATCCTTATCTGAACAATGTACATTTACCGCTTTTCCTGTAATAGTCTATGCGCTGCTGGATCACCTCGCGGGTGGTGCGGTAATACTCCGCGAGGCAGTCGATGCAGAAAAATTCAGTGTCATTCCGCGATACCAGCTTCTGGTGTATCGCAATGTCGTCGGAGCCGAGCTTCGCACCGCATTTTTTGCAGGTGGAATAGTTGCCCATTCAGACCTTTACCACCTTTGCGCGGAGCACCTTGCAGCCGTGCGGCTCAACGGTGGTGCAGAAGCGCTCTGTAAAGGTTCCAAGCTCCTCGTGCTTCCAGCAGTCGTAAACGGAAAGTCCCCTGCCGGACGCGGTGGTAAGACCGATATCCCAGAACTGGAGGCTCATCTCACCCGCGCGGTCGCCGAAGTTGAACATACCAATGGCGTAATCGCCGTTGGACAGCGGCTTGACCAGGGAGAACACGTTGTCCGGGTTGTTCCACTGCTTTATGCAGTACGGACCGCGGCACTCGATATCCTGATTTATCGCGATAACGTCCTTGTTGGTGAGTATCTCCTTGGTGGCGGGGGTCATATGGCGGATATCGCAGCCTATCATCAGCGGGGAGTTCATGATAGCCCACAGGCTGAAATGCGTGCGGTATTCCTCATCGGTACAGCCGCCTAGCTTCGGCGCGGTCTCGCCGCTGTCGGCGATAACGTTTACGCCCTGCTCGGTGGAGTTTATCCACTCGTTATTGCTGCCGCCGTGCATACCAACGACCAGCATATCAATGTCGTTGTGGCAGAAGTTCCCGCCGTAGCACTCGTTTCCTATCTGGGAGAGCGCAAGGCGCTTGATGGATTCCCAGTTGTCCTGGATATCGCCGGTGGAGCGGAAAAGGTGCGCGCCGGATTCCCTTATCCACTTGTAAACATTATCGTTGCCCCAGTTGCACGCGGAGAACATGATATCCCTGCCGCAGTTGCGCAGCGCGGCGCTCATTCTCTTGTAGAGTATCTCGCCGGGGATATGGTCGGGCTTGTAGCAGTAGTCGTACTTCAGGTAGTCAACGCCCCACTCGGCGAAGGTCTCGGCGTCGTCGAACTCATGCTCGAAGCTGCCGGGGTGTCCGCCGCAGGTGTGGGTCCCCGCACAGGAATACATACCGAATTTCAGACCCTTGCTGTGAACGTAGTCAGCCACAGGCTTTATCCCGTCCGGGAACTTCCAGTGGTCGGGCACTAGCCTGCCGTTCTTGTCGCGCTGCTTCTCGCTCCAGCAGTCGTCGATGACTATGTACTCATAGCTTGCGTCCTTGAGCTCGGAAGCCATTGCGTCAGCCGCCTCTCTGATGAGCTTGTCGTTGATCTCCCATGTGAAGGTGTTCCATGAGTTCCACCCCATAGGCGGGGTCAGCCCTAAAAATTTGTTCTCCATAGATTTCTCCTTAATTGCGTTTATTAGCCGGATTTACTTTAACATTTAGCTAAAACCCGGTTACTTCATTGTAATTATAGCATAACCAACGAAAAAATTCAACAGGAAATGCGGATTTTTTAATGAAAAATCCGCATTGACAGCTAAACCTTTATGTGTTATAATTATTACCCAGCAAAAGGAGGTAATTATATGGACTGCACATTCATAACGCCGGAGATAAGATTCACGGTTGAGGACGATCAGGCTCTTCCCCGCTGAATTTGTAACCCACGCCTCGCACCGTCACGATATTCCCGGAATACCGCCCGAGAGCCTTTTTTAGCTGGCTGACGTGGACGTTGACCGTCTTGTCCGCGCAGATACTGTCGCTGCCGAGCTGCCGTGAAAGCTCCTCCCGGGTGAACACCCTGTCCGGACTGCTGATGAACAGGTACAGAAGCGCTATCTGCCGCGGGGCGGCATTCACCGGCTCGCCGTCAAGGGTGGCGCGGTAGGTCGTGATGTCCGCGGTGAGCCCCCCGAAGCTCACCGGAGGGCGGTTCGCAAACGGCGATGAAAGAAGCGTTTTGGACTGCGCCGCCCTGACGCGCGCTGTAAGCTCCGCCATGTCGAGCGGACGGCTCATTGCGTCAGCCGCGCCCATTTCAAGGGCGGTGAGCCGTCCTATGCTGTCATTCTGAGAGGTTAGCACTATCGCAGGAACTCCGGCGGCGTTTATACGCGAGAGCACCGCGCTCAGCGAATCCCCCGCCGTATCTATGTCCAGAAGTATCAGGTGCACGGTGGACAGATGATGGTCTGTCAGCTTGTCGGCGCTCCCGAGGCTCATCACCTCAAAGCCGGACGCCGTAAGGTAGCCGCTTATCAGCGTGTTCATGCTGTCGTAGCGGTCTATCAGCAGTATCTTTCCCCTGAACATCTTCGCTCCTTTCAAATTTCAAAAAGCTCCGGAGTTTCCCCCGGAGCCCTTTTTATTGTGCTGTTTTACTTAACCGAGAACTACCTCGACAGTGTGCTTGCCGCCGTCCATTACGGGGATAACATTGCCGTCAACGGGCTTGCCGTCAACTGTCATGCTCTTAACGCCCTTGCAGACGTGGTTCGGATTCTTTACTGTGATGTCGTAGGTAGCGCCGCGGAACTGACGCGTAGCCTTCATGCCGTCCCACTCATGAGGAATGGAGGGGTCGATCTTCAGACCGTCGAAGTCTGCCGCGATACCGAGAATGTACTGGGAGATAGCCACCATGTTCCATGCTGCGGTACCTGTCAGCCAGCTGTTCTTGCCCTGACCGAAGTTGTCGCCCTGCTTGCCGATATCAGCGCCTGCGTCCTTGCCGCCGATCATCTGACCGTAAACGTACGGCTCGGTCTTGTGGATATCGGAGGTCTCCTCGGTGAATGCCGGAGCGATCTCAGAGTAGTACTTGAACGCCTGATCGCCCTCGCCTGCGTAAGCGGCAGCGCAGATGATCCATGCGTTGTTGTGTGTGAAGATACCTGCGTTCTCCTTGTATCCGCCCGGATATGTGGAGATCTCACCGTACTGGATATAGTACTTGGTGAACGCGGGGTTATTGAGCACCAGACCGTACTTGGTGTTCAGTCTCTCGTCGATAGCCTTAAGGGTCTTCTTGGAAGCCTCGGCGTCGATGTCGGACATGATAGCGAAGCCCTGCGGCTCGATGAAGATCTGACCTTCCTCGCACTCCTTGGAGCCCATCTTCTTGCCCTCTGCGTCGTACGCTCTGAGGAACCAGTCGCCGTCCCATGCGGAATCCATCATAGCCTTCTTCATCTTGTCGATCTCAGCCTGAGCCTTTGCAGCCTCATCGGTCTTGCCGAGGTGGTTGAGTATCTGAACGTAGTTCGGACCTGCGTAGGTGAACAGAGCGCCGACAAATGCGGACTCAGCAACCTTGGAATAGCCGCCCTCTGCCTTGAACTTCGGGTTGGTGTAGGTCTGGAAGGACTCGCCGGGGGTGTCGGAGTAGCAGGAAAGGTTGATGCAGTCGTTCCAGTCTGCACGCATTGCGAGGGGCAGGCCGTGCGGGCCGAGGTTGTTTACGATGTGGTAGAAGGAAACCTTCAGGTGCTCGAGCATGGGCTGTGCAACGGACATATCGTTGTCATAGGGAACCATCTCATCGAGAATGCTCCAGTCGCCTGTTTCCTTGATGTATGCGGAAACGGAGAGAATGAGCCACAGCGGGTCATCGGAGAAATCGCCGCCGATATCCGCGTTGCCCTTCTTGGTGAGGGGCTGGTACTGATGGTAGCAGCCGCCGTCCGGGAACTGGGTGGAAGCGATGTCGATGATTCTCTCTCTTGCTCTGTCGGGGATCTGGTGAACGAAGCCGAGAACGTCCTGGTTGGAATCACGGAAGCCCATGCCGCGTCCGATACCGCTCTCAAAGTAGGAAGCGGAACGTGAAAGGTTGAACGTAACCATGCACTGATACTGATTCCAGATGTTGACCATGCGGTTTACCTTATCGTCAGGCGTGTCAACATTGAGGATACCGAGCAGCTTGTCCCATGTCTCTCTCAGCTCGGCAAGGCCTGCGGCAACCTTCTCGGGAGTGTTATACTTCTCGATCATTGCGTTGCTCTTGACCTTGTTGATGGTCTTGCCGTCAGCCTCGAACTTCTCAGCGACAGGCATCTCAACATAGCCGAGAATGAATACAAGGGTCTTGCTCTCGCCGGCTGCAAGGGTGATCTCCTTGTAGTGGGAAGCGATGGGGGACCAGCCGTCAGCAAAGGAGTTGGTAGCCTTGCCGTCCAGTACAGCCTGCGGATTGTGGAATCCGTTGTACAGACCGATGAAAGAATCACGGTCGGTGTCGTAGCCGTCGATAGTGTCGTTTACGGTGTAGAATGCGAAGTGGTCGCGTCTGTCGCGGTACTCGGTCTTGTGGTAGATGGTGGAGCCTACTACCTCAACACGGCCGGTGGAGAAGTTTCTCTGGAAGTTGGTGCAGTCGTCCTGAGCGTCCCAGAGGCACCACTCTGCGAAAGACCACAGCTTGAAGGTCTTTGTGGAATTGCTCTCGTTGGTGAGAACGAGCTGCTGAACTTCGCCGTCATAGTTCTGCGGAACGAAGAATGTAGCCTCAGCCTTGAGTCCGTTCTTCTTGCCGGTGATGATGGTGTAGCCCATACCGTGGCGGCACTCGTAGCTGTCGAGCTCTGTCTTTACGGGGGACCAGCCGGGGTTCCAGATGGTGTCGCCGTCCTTTATGTAGAAGTATCTGCCGCCCATGTCGATCGGGACATTGTTATAGCGGTAACGTGTGATACGGCGCAGACGCGCGTCCTTGTAGAAGCTGTATCCGCCTGCTGTATTGGATATCAGAGAAAAAAAGCCCTGTGTTCCGAGGTAGTTTATCCACGGATACGGGGTGCGCGGAGAGGTTATCACATACTCGCGGTTTTTGTCGTCAAAATGACCGAATTTCATTAAAGACCGTCCTTCCTTGTGCGCTCAGAAGAGCTGAGGGAGCTGCTCCCTCACATGATGTATTCCGGCATACTTCCCGCAGCACGGAAAGTATAGAGCCGCTCGTTATTAGTATACAATATTACCGAAAGAATTACAAGGGCTGAAAACGATAACATATTTTTTTGTTTAGGAATTTTACTTTAAAAACAAGAATCAGGCACAAAAACTGGTTAATTTGAACAAAAGGAGGGTGTGACCCCTCCTTTTGGCTTATTCTATCCCTAAGTCCTCCAGCAGCCTGCTGACCTCGGAGAGCCCGCGCAGGCGTATTCCCTCGCGCAGGAGCTCCATATCCGCAGGATTGAGCTCCTCCGCCGGGAGAGAGTATACCGCCAGCGGCTCGTCGCTGCCGTCTTTGAAGAGCGCCGCCCCGCCGTCGTACTCCCTGACGACATAGCAGGAAAGCTCCGCGGCGGTCTGCTCCGCCGCATTCAGCACGTCCCCCGCCGCCGAAGCAACATAGGCAGCGCTCCCCCCGAGCAGGGTCAGCGCCATAAGTCCGCTGGTTAGTTTTCCATAAAACGACATATTGTACCTCCTGCAACATTTTTTTCTGGAGGTAGTATGCCGCAGCGCCCGCAATTTATACGCTTTATTGCATTTTGCAAAAAAAGTTTACGTC
>CALBGD010000064.1 GCA_937893735.1 uncultured Clostridia bacterium
CAAAACCGCCCCTGCCGGATCCCGCCGGGAGCATTGGGCTTCTGGTGGTGCAGTGCACCACGACCCGTCCGAATTTCTTCGAGAGCATTTTTCCCAGAAGAAGCGGCGCATAGCAGAATTCTTCCGTGCCGATTATCTCCAGCACCTCGCCGGGGGAATCCGGAAATTCCGCCGCAAGCTGAGCGCAGGAGCCGCGCGTTTCCGTGATGAAGCTGTCGGAATTTACGCCGAGCCGTGGGTCGAAAATCGCGTTTATGTGCCGTATCTCTGCGGCATTCCGTGGTTTCGTTTCCCTGTCGGGAATGAAGCTGTCCGGAATGGCGCGGTTGGTCATGTCCTCCAGCCGGGCGAGATAAACCGGGGTCATTCCGCTACCGGAAAGCAGCTCAAGGCTCTCCGCAGAAGCTGTCAGAGCCGCCGCGAACACCCCGCACCCCGGCGCAAGGCAGCCGTCCAGCGCGTTTTTGAGGTTCACGGCGGTGCGCCCGGTGGTGAACTCATCGTCCACGAAAATCACCTGCGAAGCGCGCCGGAGCGCGTCTTCGTCCCGCACGCACAGAAAATGCCGCTTTGCGTGGCTGTGGCGCTCCTCAAAGGAAATTGCCGGCGCCCAGTCCGGGAGGTTTTCCCGGGTGGTGGTCAGCAGGAAGCAGTCGTGGAAGAATCCGGACACCACCGCGCCTATCGCCGTGGCGGTCTCAGCGAACGCGACAACAACGGTGGGCTTCTCGGAACGCCTGTCCTGCGCCAGCTTCTGCCCGAGCTGCTCCATAAGCTCCAGCGAAGCCGCCGGGTCGGACGGGAAATGCTTTGCCTGCCGCGTGTTCAGGATTATATGGGTGCGGTGGGGGTTGTTCTCCCGCTTTGCCAGAAACAGGTGCGATACGTTGCTTTTCATATATTTCAAACCTCATTGTCTCAGAGTTTCAGCGTTCTCTCCCTCGGGTAGACCTTGCCCTCCCTCAGCAGGCGGAGATAGTCTGCGGGGCAGTTTATCGGCTCCGGGACGTCTATCCCGCCGCCGAAAAGCTTGTCGAGATGGTGGCTGTCGGAGCCGCCGGTCTTTATCAGCCCGTAGCTGTCCGCGTAGAGCTTAGCGCGCTCGTTGTACAGCTTGCGCGGGTCGTGGCTTGCGTTGATGACCTCCACGGCGTCAACGTCGTAGGGATAAAGGCTGATGTGGTGGATATAGGAATCGTAGCGGAATGGGTGCGCGTGCACTATGAAGCAGCCCAGCTCCTCGCGGAGTTTTTTGAACAGAACGCGCTCGTCCGTGTGCATGAGCAGCTCCTCATTCTGCTTCATCCAGTCCTTTTCCATGCCGTAGATGAGGAAATCCGCGTTGTAAACGGTGAATTCACAGCCGAACCAAACCTTCAGCCCTATCTCGTCGCCGACTTCCTTGGCGTGCTCGTAGCCGAGAAAATAGCGGTCTACGCGTTCCTCCCACGGCAGGTCGCGGGGGACTGCCGTGTTTGCGTTAAAGAAATGATCGGTGATGAAAATGCCGTCGTAGCCGAGTTCCTTGTGGGCTCTCGCCATGTCCGCCGCCGGAGCGGAGGCGCAGGCGCTGCCTTCCCTTGTGTGGAGATGCGTTTCGTATTTATACATTGATATTTTGACCTCCATGGCTATATATATTAAATCATACAGAGATATTGTATCACAAAGGGCGGATTTTTGCAAGATGAAAATACGGGAATTTACCGCCGTTTATCCGCATAATATGGCAGTATGGGGTGATCATATGGTTTACAGCTTCAACGACCTGAAGTGCAAGGAGATAATCAATATCCGCAACGGCTGCCGCATAGGTTTTCCGGACGATATCGAATTCGAGAACTGCACCGCAAAGATATGCAGACTGATAGTATTCGGCAGGGCGCG
>CALBGD010000065.1 GCA_937893735.1 uncultured Clostridia bacterium
TTGCGGCATTGCCGCCGTCAGGCGAATTGATAAATCCGCTGTCGTTTGTGAGCTCACTGATTTTCGTAGGGATATCCGCAGAATCCGCCTTGCCGTTCCACAACGCTTTCTCATCGGCAGTGACGTGTATCGCCGTGTTTCCCGCGTGCGCACCGATAGCGGCTCTTGCCTGTTCGTCCGCGCCCGAGCCGCCGGAAGCTGCGGAATTACGAAAAGGGTTCGTGCTGTAATCGCTCCCGATGAGCTGCACCGACCCGGTGCCTTTCAGGTACACCGTGCCGTTCGCGCCGTAAACGCCAACAGACTGTCCCGCCGGAATGCTGACCGTTCCGTCAGCCCCTGCGGATATGCCCGGAGCTCCGGAAGCGTAAACCGCCGCCGTTCCATCGTTCCGGAGCCATGCGTTACAGCCGCCGCTGTACTCCACCTTGATTTCCTCGCCAGTGAGGACGATTGTTTTTGATGTCATGTGTTACCTCCTATGTTGTAAGCTGTAATTAATTCGGCAATCTTCGCTGTGATGTCGGAATTGGACATAGCGTACGGAAACACGGCAATATACTTGAACCAAAAGTATGACCCAATATCAAGATAGCCTGAAATTGGTGTTGTATAGCCGTCGTAACTATACTGCTGAACTTCATTGACATAAAACACACCTGCACGGCTGCTTTTCCGCAAGGTTATCACGGCATAATCCGCAGCACTGACAGTACCCTGGTACATTCCGTAATACGTTCCTGTACCCAACGACCATTTCAGGTCGTACACGCATGCATTAAACTGTGGAGTTGCACCATAATTCCCGACAACACTTGTCCACCCCGTGTAAGCAAAACCAGCACGTATTTTAGCTACTATAAACAGAGTATAATCGCTCAGCGCATCAGTTATGTGCAGATGATAGTTACTGGTTTTCAGGCACACACCCTCGCTGGTCACCTCCGCGTCGTCAGGAAGGTCAATGTCGTAACCGTCGCCAGCATTTTTCCACACTCCGTTTATAACGTTGGAGTATTCAAAGATGTTGGTGTTACCATGTATCTTTATATTGCCAAAGCCTCGCGCCATAGCCGCCGCCCAAAATACCGCGTTATGCAGAGCTACATCGGTGATTCCTGCGGAAATTTCCGGCTCCAGACTGTTTCCGTTGCTGTCGCTGATTTTCGAAATAAGCCCGGTTTCCGCGTCCTTTTCGGCGGTGTATGTCACGCCGTTGCATTTCGCGGACAGGTCGGTCAGGTATTTGTATTCTGTGAGAACAGCTCCTCCTGAAGCCGAAGTCTCCGCCTTAGCCTCCTGCTTGCTCTGCTGTATCTGGCTGAACGATGTCGGCGTGAAACTGTTGGAACTCCCCGCACTGTCGAATCCGCCGCAGGTGACGACCATGGAAAGATTTCCGCTTATCTCGATTTTAGAAACATTTCCGTAAACCGAAATCTGCTCCTCATCGTCATACACCCTGATTCTGTCGCCGATTCTGAGCTCAAAGTCAGGCTCGGCAAGCGTAAACGACATCGGCGTAAGCGTGAATCCGCTGTAATACTCATATATTTTCGTGAGATACAGCTCGAAACTCTCGTCGGAAAGCCCATAGCTTATGTACTGATTGTTCAGCACAAGCGTGTAGCCGTCGTCCGTGCCCATTTCGTAGGTCTTGTTTTTCTGAGACGTCCTGACCTTTGAGAACGTCACGGCCTCGTCGCTGTAGTCGAACTCCATCAGCTCCCCGGAGGAATATTCCCGGCTGACTTCCTTCGAAAACTTGTCTATCTGGAGCTTATTGTCGTCGTTGATGTGAGCATATCCGCCGTTCCACTCCGCCATTCCCGCCACCAGCTTGCGGCAGGAATTCGCATAAATGTACTGCGTGTAGTCCGCCGAAATAATGCCGTTGTCCCAGACGCCGTTAAGCACAACGTTATCAAAGGAGATATCCGAAGCGAGCCCGGCTTCAAATACGCACTGTGCGTAAACCGCCCAGAATGTCTGTGGGAATGTATAATCGGTCGGGAATTCGGTGTCGAGCTTCACCATGTCGTCATAGGCGGTAAGCTCTATCACGCCGTTCCGGCGCTTCGGGAGCTCCGTGTTGTACAGCCCGTAGAATTTTCCGTTAAGCTCCAGCTTCGCCCGGCAGTTTGCGAACGTTCCACGGCTGAACCGCCTGTCGTTGTTATCTATGGTTATCTGAAATTTACGGGCGTTGCTCCCGCCAAGCTCAAAGGCGTCGCCGGAAAAGCAGGAATCCTGATACTCAAAGCTGAACAGGTCGTTTTCAGTGAGAATTATATCGTCCTTTCCCGCCTTTGAAAAGGTAATTAAAATCACATTTAAGCCTCCTTTAACGCTCCCGGAACTGCACGGTCACGCTGAATGTTCCGTCCAGCTTTCCGCTGTCGAGCACGGCTTCGGACATATCGTCGGTGAAGCTCTCGATGTGCATGACGCGCGTAACGAACCTCCCGGCAGCCGGGCTGAAGAACGTCAGATTTCCGTAGGTGCTGTTGTTTATTTTCCCGATGACCGCGCATTCCGCCGCGGAAAGCCCCTCCCACCTGACAAGCAGGTCTTCCTTTCGCGCGATTATCTTTTTGGAATACGTCCCGCCGAGGGTCTGCCCGCTGTTCGTGCCCTCGACTATGCGGTTTTCGTACTGTATCGGCGGGGAAGGAACCGGCAGAGGTTCGCTGTTCCACCAAAGCATATTATCATCTCCTTATGTGAGCAGGACGTTCTTTCCGGTCTGGATTATGCGGCCGTTGAGCGCGTCTACCGTTATCTCATCCAGCTTGCTCGTGCCGATATACACCGGGATTTTGAGTATCTGGGACATCATCTTTGTCACGCCGCCGAGCGAGGAAGTCCCAGCGGCTGTCATTCCCTGTGCGGCGGTCGGGGCGGTGGAAAGAGCTCCTCCGCTGACCGCCCGCATGATTTCGCCGAGGGTAAGGTCTTTCGTCCCGAGGGATTCGTTCCAGCCCTTGACGAATTCCGCGGCGACATCTGCGCCGACCTTGTACATATCTGTTCCCAGACCGTCAAGCTCCTGCCGGAGCTTATCCACAAAATTTTCTTTCAGGTCGTTCACCTGATCCTGATAGTATTTTGCAGATATTTCTGCGGCGGTTTTATGGAGTCGCTCAAGACTGTCGAAGTAGCTGTTCCACTCCCGGTCGGACATTTTCAGCAGCTTGGTGCCGAATTCCATGCCCTCCTCGATGTCCATTCCGAGAATGGAATCGAGCGTGTTTTCGTCAGCGCCGCGGGCTTTCAGAGCTTCCAGCATATCGCCGTATTCCTCAAGAATGCGGATATTGTCCTCTATGCTGTCCGCGCCCATCTTGTAGGTCTCTTCGTCGTGCTCGGCGGTGGTTATCGTGAATTTTCCCGCGACTGCCACGGTTTCCGGCACAGTTTCCGTGACCTTTTCGAACGTCTTGTTGAAGTCCGTGAGCTTCGCCGTCAGGCTGTCCCGGGCGGAAACTATCTTGTTCAGGGCGCTCAGCGTGGAATCGCTGGTGTCGTTCAGGAGCTGCTCCAGAGCGTCCTTGTTTGTCTGAAGTATCTTCTGGTTGTATTCGTAGGTTTCAAGGTAGGCGCTGCGCCATTCCGCGGAGTTTTTATCGAGGTACTTGTCCCGGATCTTCGCCAGCTCGGAGTAGTATTTTTTCTCGCTGATCTGGTTCGTTCTCAGTTTGAATTCGAGCTGGGACTTTTCTTCGGCGTAGGCGGATTTGCAGGCGGCAGCGGACTGTTCCGCCGCTTTCTTCTGTTCCTCAAGCTGAGATTCGTATGCCTTTTTCTGTTCCTCGGACAAGCTGTCGAAGTACTTTTTTATCTCCACATTGACGGAACGCCATTCCTCGCTGTC
>CALBGD010000066.1 GCA_937893735.1 uncultured Clostridia bacterium
GCATCAGCGCCAGAATTTCCTGCGGATCGTTGTCTCCGAAGCCTGCGCGGCCTCCGCCCCAGATGCAGTCCGCCGGTGCACCATATATGGAGCCGATTTCACACCAGTCGTAAAAGTACTCTCTGTGCTCCCGGAAAATCGGCATGAAAGCACGATACAGCTCGTAGAACTCAAACAGACCGGGCAGATGATAGTATGCTGTGTGATTGGTTTTTTTATCCGTTTTCAATATGTCACCTCAGTTTGTGGACCGCACTTTTATTCGAGTATAGCACACGGACTATGTATTGTCAAGCGGCAATTCTGAATACCCGTTGACATTAAAATGATAATGAGTTATAATAAACACAGAAAACTGCTGCATATCCGCTGTTGATTTCAGAAAAGGAGTATCTGTTATGACCGAAAAAGAAAAATTATCTTTAGGGAAAATATATGACCCCTCCGATAAGGAGCTTGCTGAGCTGAGAGCGAAAGCCCACCGCCTGAGCATGGAATACAACTCCCTGACCGAAACGGACGAAAAGCGCGGGGTGATTCTTAAGGAGCTCGGCATAAAAGGAGACGCATTCTATTTGCAGGGACCCGTCCAGTTCGATTATGGATTCCTGACTTCTATCGGGAAGAATTCCTATGCGAATTTCAATTTCACCTGTGTGGACTGCTGCCCGGTGACTATCGGGGATAACGTATTCATGGGACCTAATGTTTCTCTGCTGACTCCCATGCACCCGCTCCGCTGGCAGGACAGAAACCAGTACGCAAAGCCGGACGGGACGCTTACCGACAAGGAATACGCGAAGCCCATCACCATCGGGAATAACTGCTGGATAGCCGGAAATGTTACGGTATGCGGCGGAGTTACCATCGGAGAGGGCTGTGTTATCGGGGCGGGGAGCGTAGTCACTCGGGATATCCCGGCAAATTCGCTGGCTGTTGGAGTTCCATGCAGGGTTATCCGAGAAATTACAGAAGCGGATTCTCTTGAGAATCACCCGGAATTATTCTGAGTAACGAAAGGAAACGCCTTATGGAGGAAAATAAAGACAATATGCCCAGCGTGGAAATTTCCGAAACGCCAGCCGCAAAGAATGGAAAAACTGGCGTCCCTAAGTGGCTGATCATCACGTTTGCCGCAATGACGGCGGTGATCGTCGGACTTACGGTCACGCTTATCTCGGTGTTAACCGGAAGGGGACCGTCAAACGAACCGTCACAGATTACATACGATTCCGCAGATAGTTCTGCGCCGGAAAGCGGAAGCGGCACGCCGGTATCAGGTGGTCAGCAAAGCTCAGCGGCAGGCTCTCAGCCGCAGGCCGTGGAAAGCGGTATTATCCTGCAATATTCCGCAGACAGTTCATGGGGCGAAGCAGGGAATATGTATTATGGGCTTCAGCTTGGCATAACCAACAATACAGGCGAAAATATCTCCGGCTGGGAGCTTGTAATGGAAATCAATGGGCTTCTGGGCTGCGAGGGATGGAACGGTACATTTTCACCGAGCGGCAATACACTTACCATAACAAACGCGGAATACAACGGCGATATTCCGGCAGGAGGCACTGTGACGATAGGCTGTAATATCAATACACAAACCGAGCTGAAAATAAGCGGAGCGTCGCTGAACAAGACAGAGTGCATAGTCAAAGCCGGAGCGGTAGATCAGAACGCCATCAATTCCGCAGGCGGCGAAAACAATGGAAATCAGGGCGCGGACGTTGACGTGGAAGCTCTCCTCACAAGAAGCGAGAAAGCCGTGCAGGGCGACGACTGGCTCCACACGGACGGAAACCGGATACTGGACAAGGACGGCAGGCAGGTGTGGCTGACTGGTGTGAACTGGTTCGGATATAACACGGGTACTAATACCTTTGACGGCTTGTGGAACAGTGAGCTTAAACCTTCCGTAGAGGCTATTGCGGACCACGGCTTCAACCTGATCCGGGTGCCAATTTCCGCGGAGCTTATCAACAGCTGGGCGGTGGGGGAGTATCCCCGGGCGAACTATAACAACGCATATAATACAGAGCTTAACAGTATGAACAGCCTGCAAATTTTTGATTATTTCCTGAAGCTTGCGGAGGAAAACGGAATAAAGGTAATGCCGGATATACATTCTGCTGAGACCAACGCTTCCGGACATACAGTGAACCTCTGGTACACCGACAAAATAAGCGCAGAGGATTATTACAGCGCGCTGGAATGGCTGGCGGAGCGCTACAAGGACAACGACACAATAATCGCATTCGACCTGAAGAACGAGCCACACGGCAAGCCCTACGAGGGGAGCGGCGCGGCAGTCTGGAATGATTCGAAATCCGAAAATAACTGGAAGCACGCCGCAGAGACCGCCGCCGCGAGAATACTGGCGAAGAACCCAAATGTGCTGATAATGGTCGAGGGCACAGAGATATACCCGGTGGACATAAACAGCAACAAGGACTACCATTCCACGAATGACAGCGACTACTATTTCAACTGGTGGGGCGGGAATCTTCGCGGAGTTAAGGATTTTCCAATAAACCTCGGGGAATATCAGGATAAGCTGGTTTATTCCCCGCATGACTACGGACCTGCCGTATATCTCCAGCCGTGGTTTCAGGGGGACTATGATTACGACAGCCTGATGCGCGACTGCTGGCAGGATAACTGGCTGTACATTCAGCAGACCAACACTGCTCCTCTGCTTATCGGCGAGTGGGGCGGATTCATGAAGGAGCCCAACCTGAAGTGGATGACCTGTATGCGCCGCCTGATAAGTGAAAATCACCTGAACCATACCTTCTGGTGCTATAACGCAAATTCCGGAGATACTGGCGGGTTTGTCCTTGACGATTTCAAGACATGGGACGAGGAAAAATACGCCTTCGTTAAGGAAGTACTGTGGCAGGAAAACGGAAGATTCGTAGGCCTTGACCATGAGATACCGCTTGGCAGCAACGGCATCAAACTGTCTGACTCAAACGGACTATAACGATTCAATTAAAAAGAAAAACCGCTGCTTCCAACAGGAAGCAGCGGTTTTGTAACGATTAAACAAAGGTCGGTAAATCATATTAAATGGAATTGCTTCTTACTCAGCCTCGCCGGTGTAGTATTCCTCGGCGGAATATTCGCCGCCGTCGGATTCAGCGGTAGAGCCGATATCGTCCGGGATAGTGAGGTCTGCGGTGCCGCGCTTCATAACATAGGTGACAGCTCCGGAGCCAGCGTCTAAGGCAAAGCTGAGAGCGTCGCTGTCCTTGTCGTATGTAACGCTGAAAGCGATGGCGTTGGAATCGTCGAGGCACTCAAAGCCGTTGCTCTTCACCTGAATTTTGTAAGTCGAGGTGTTCACAGCGTTTGCCACGGTAAAAGAATCGTCCGTAACAGTGCCGTTCATTGCCACCTGAACAGGCAGAACTCCCTGTTCCTCGGCTATCTGTTCAACGGGCTTCCCGCCGACAGATGAAAGCGTCCATTCGCCCTTGATCTTGCTCATGTCAAGGCCGCAGGCGGTGCAGCATATTACGGCTGCCGCCATAAGTACGATTGCTATGATCTTCTTCATAATTCTTCTCCTTCATGTGTATATATAACCAAAACCAGTCAACTGTAATTGATTCTATCACTTTTCGGGAGAATTGTCATCACCTTTTAGGGTGAGTTGTGCCATTTGTCAGATTATCTTCATTTCGCGTGCCGTTATGACGGCTTCGGTCTTGTTCTTCACATTCAGTTTTCGGTACAGCTCCTTTATCCTCGACCGAAGCGTTTCGAACTTGATCCCAAGCGCCTCGGAGGTTTTCTGTACAGAAAGTCCGTCTGCAAGGCAGGATAGTATGCGGATATCCATGGGAGAAATTTCAACCGCGGTTATTGTGGCTGTTTTGAGATACAGCGGGTACCTGCGCGCTACTTTTCCTGTTTCCGTGAACACCTTTTCAAGCCACTTTGTGTTGATTCGCCTGCTGGCAGTGCACTCACCGCGGCACTCCTTCAGAAGCGGGAATACAGCCGCCCCCTCCCGGGA
>CALBGD010000067.1 GCA_937893735.1 uncultured Clostridia bacterium
ATTTCCTCTATCTGCGAGAGCCAGTCCTGCGGGAGGTTTTCGCAGTTCTCCGGGTGTATTCCCGCCGCCGAAACTATATAAGGATATCTGCGGGCGAGCTCCAGCTCCGCCTTTGAGGAAGCGAGGTCGTAGCCCACCGCCATTATCCGCTCTACGCCCATCTCCGGCATTCTGTCGAGGAGCTGGTAAAGCTCCCCGCCGAAATCCTCCGGGAGATAGTGCGCGTGTGTATCAAATATTGCCATTGTTACCCTGTACGCTGAAATACTTTTCGTTCACCAGCGCCCTTGTTTCGTAGCTTTCCAGCGGAAGCCGCCCGCGGCCGCCGAAAAGCTGCTCCGTGTCGTTGAATGCGCCGCGGAAGCTCCGCTCCAGCAGGTTGAATTTGTCGCCGTCCACTGAAACGCAGTCGAAGAACATCAGCAGACGGTGTGCGGTGTTTTCCGACGACCAGTATTCCGGGGTTTCCTCTGCCTCGGCGGAATTGCCGTACAGCCGCCGTATCTGCGACAGCAGCTCGTCTGAATAGAGCTTTGCGCCTATGCTCGGGATATTCCCGGTCAGCACCTCGCCCTGCTTTACCAGCATAGCGCGGATAATGTGCTGTACGCCCTCCGCCATGAGCTCGGATTTATTCGAGCCCTCGCTCTGCTTTATTGCGCCGACCTTATCCTCGCTGTTCTCGCGCTGGGTAAGGTTGTTGTCGCTCGCCTGCTTCTGGGCTGATCTTTTGGTGTATGCGGGCGTAAAAGCCGCCTCGGACTTTATGAACGCGTCTGTGTGGTCAGCCGCCAGCGTGGAGGACTTCTCCTGCGTGCGGTGCTCTGCGGAATGAGTGAGCGTAGTCCGGCTGACTGACGCAATATCTGCCATTCTTGAAATATCCAAAAAACCACCCCCAAATTTAATTCGGAATTCTTAATTCGGAATTATGAATTCCGAATTATCTAATGGTGCTTCCGTTCGGGACTTCCTTGTCGAGGAACAGTACCCTTACGTCGTTTTCACCTGCGTCGCAGGCGAGTATCATGCCCTCGCTGAGCTCTCCGCAGAGCTTTGCGGGAGCAAGGTTAGCAACGAACACTATCTTCTTTCCGATGAGGTCCTCCGGCTGATACCATGAAGCGATTCCGGAAACTATCTGTCTGCCGTTCCTGCCGTCGTCAACGGTGAGCTTCAGCAGCTTCTTGGACTTCTTCACCTTTTCGCAGGCGGTAATTTCTCCGCTGCGGAGCTTTACCTCGGCGAACTGGTCGATGGTGATGATGTTCGCCTTGTCAAGGTCCTCGTCCTCGCGGATAGTCTTGGCGGGAGTGAGCAGGCTGTTCAGCTCATCTATCTCCTTTTCCATGTCTATTCTCGGGAACAGCACCTCTCCCTTGTGAACGGTCACGTTCTGCGGAAGCACGCCGAATGTTCCGAGGGTGTCGTAGGCTGTCATGCTCTCGTCAGCGCCTATCTGCTCCCATACCTTCGGCATGGTCTTGGGCATGAACGGATACAGCAGACCGGAGCATATGCGAATGCTCTCCAGCAGGTTGTAGAGCACTGCCGCAAGTCTCGGCATATTCGCCTCGTCCTTTGCGAGTACCCACGGAGCGGTCTCGTCGATATACTTGTTCGCGCGGGAAACTACCTTGAATATCTCCTCCAGCGCCTTGGAGAGCTGAGCCTCCTCAACGAGCTTTGAAACCGGCTCCCTGAGCGCCGCCGCCATTGTGCGGAGCTCTTCGTCTATTGGCTCTGCCTTTTTCTCCTCGGGGAGGGTGCCGCCGAAGTACTTGTCAGCCATCGCAACGGTTCTGGAAACAAGGTTTCCGAGGTCGTTGGCGAGGTCGGTGTTTATTCTGCCTATCATTATCTCGTTGGAGAAGTTGCAGTCGGAGCCGTAGGGCATATCCCGGAGTATCTGGTAGCGCACCGCGTCAGAGCCGTAGCGCTCTGCAAGCACGAACGGGTCGATAACGTTGCCGAGGGACTTGGACATCTTCTGACCGTTGAAGTTTATCCAGCCGTGGCCGTAAAGGTGCTTCGGCAGCGGCAGGTCGAGCATCATCAGAATGATGGGCCATACGATGGAGTGGAAGCGCACGATCTCCTTTGCGGTCATGTGCAGGTCGGCAGGCCAGTACTTGCTGAAATCATCGTACTTGTCGTTGTCGTATCCCAGCGCCGTGATATAGTTGGAGAGCGCGTCTACCCATACATAAACAACGTGTCCGGGGTCGAAATCCACCGGAACGCCCCACTTGAAGCTGGTTCTGGAAACGCAGAGATCCTCCAGTCCGGGCTTGATGAAGTTGTTCACCATCTCGTTCACGCGGCTCTTGGGCTGGAGGTAATCAGTCTCGGTAAGGAACTTTTCCACCTTGTCCGCGTAGTCGGAAAGGCGCAGGAAGTATGCTTCCTCGTGGGCGTCGATGACATCTCTGCCGCAGTCGGGGCACTTTCCGTTCACGAGCTGGCTCTCAGTCCAGAAGCTCTCGCAGGGGGTGCAGTACTTGCCGGTGTATTCGCCCTTGTAGATGTAGCCCTTGTCGTAGAGGGTCCTGAATATCTTCTGTACGGCGGAAACATGGTAGTCGTCGGTGGTGCGGATAAATCTGTCGTAGCTGATGCCCATGGTCTCCCACAGGCGCTTGAAGTTCGCTACTATCTCGTCAACATACTCCTTCGGAGTTATGCCCTTTTCCTCTGCCTTGAGCTCTATCTTCTGACCGTGCTCGTCCGTGCCGGTCAGGAACATTACGTCATAGCCCTGCATTCTCTTGAATCTCGCGATGGTGTCGCAGGCAACCGTCGTATAGCAGTGGCCTATATGCGGATTTCCGGACGGATAATAGATCGGGGTGGTGATATAATATTTTCCCTTACTGCAATTACACATTGTTATACATACCTCTTTTTCTACTTATAGTGATAATCGACAGGAAATGTTGTCCTGATAAGATTATTATTGTGCTATTTTATTATATTACTTTTCAGTTCAATTTGCAAGCATACCGAAAAAAATAAAGGAATTTTTACATAATACATAAAAAACACTTGATTTTTTCTGAATTTTTTAGTACAATATAGATTAGAGTATTATCGCCGCCTATATCCAGCGGCAGGACACGAACAAAACACGCGGGTCGTCCGCCGCGCGCCGCCTGACCCAGAGGGGTCCGCAGAAAGTGGCGGTGCGGGCTGTGATATCCGCGCACCGCAGAAAGAGGTAATAGAATGTCTAACAGGCTTTTTCAGGGCATCGTCCATCAGATGAAGGACGCAGTTAACAGAGTTATCGGAGTTATCGACGAGAACGGCACCATCATCGCCTGCAGCGACCTTACAAGGGTCGGCGGAGGCAATGATTTCTTCCCGATTGAGCTTGGCGATTCCCACGAGGTGTTTATCCGCGACGGCTACACCTACAAGCCCTTCGGTATCCATGTGAAGCCGGATTACGCGGTATTCGTAGAGGGTACCGACGAGCCTGCGGGCAAGTACGCAAGCGTTATCGCCATCTCCCTGTCCGGAATAAAGCAGTACTACGACGAAAAGTACGACAGAAACAACTTCGTCAAGAACATAATCCTTGACAACGTGCTCCCGGGCGATATCAGCCTTAAGGCAAGAGAGCTCCACTTCAACTCCGATATCAGCAGAGTGGTGTTCCTTATCAACGTTATCTCCTCAAACGACGTTTCGGCTTACGACGTTATCCAGAACCTGTTCCCGGACAAGAACAAGGACTTCGTATTCAACATAACCGAAACGGATATCGTGCTCGTCAAGGAAGTAAAGAGCAACATAGACGTCCGCGACCTCGAAAAGCTCGCGCGCTCCATCTCCGATACGCTTTCCAGCGAGTTCTTCACCAAGGTGAACGTCGGAATAGGCACGCCTGTTGTCGGCGTAAAGGACCTCGCCCGTTCCTTCAAGGAGGCGCAGACCGCACTTGAAGTCGGCAAGGTATTCGATACCGACAAGAACATCGTAAGCTACGATAACCTCGGTATCGCGCGTCTTATCTATCATCTGCCGACGACCCTCTGCGAAACGTTCCTTAAGGAGGTTTTCAAGAAGAATTCCATAGAGTCCCTCGACCACGAAACCCTGTTCACCATTCAGAAGTTCTTTGAGAACAGCCTGAACGTTTCCGAGACCTCCAGAAAGCTGTTCGTTCACAGAAACACGCTGGTTTACCGCCTCGACAAGATAAAGAAGCTGACCGGTCTGGACCTGCGCGAATTCGACCACGCGATAATCTTCAAGATCGCGCTGATGGTAAAGAAATACCTCGCTGCAAACCCCACCAAGTTCTGATGGGAGCGGCGTAATTACTGCAAATCCGGCTGCCCCGCTTTCCGGCGGGACAGCCTTTGAAGTGTATTAGAGGGGTTATGAAAACCTCCGTTAAAGAAAATCTTTGGGGAAAATATTAGACAGCAGTACATAAACTGCGACGATCCGAGGGAGAAGAAATGGTAGAATTAAAGAATGTAAGCGTACACTACTCCAGCGGAGTAGACGCGCTTCAGGATATAAACCTCCGGATAAACGACGGGGAATTCGTATTTATAGTCGGCGGCAGCGGCGCGGGCAAATCCACCCTTGTGAAGCTGCTCATGCGCGAGATAACGCCGACCTCCGGCAGAGTTTTCGTGAACGGCAGCAACCTTGCAAAGCTCAAGGGCAACGCCATCGCGAAGTTCCGCCGTTCGATAGGCATGGTGTTTCAGGATTTCCGGCTGATACAGGAGCTGAACGTATACGAAAACGTTGCGTTCGTGCTGCGTATCGCGGACAAGAGCACCCGCTTCATCAAGAACCGCGTGCCCTATGTGCTCAACCTCGTTGACCTCGCCGACAAGGCGAAGAGCCGCCCGCGGGAGCTTTCCGGCGGCGAGCAGCAGAGAGTCGCCATCGCGAGGGCGCTCGCAAACGACCCGGGGCTCATCATAGCGGACGAGCCGACCGGAAACATCGACCCGCGCCTTTCCTATGAGATAGTGGAGCTGCTGAAGGACATAAACCGCTCCGCAGGGACCACCATAATCATGGTAACGCACGAGCACGACCTTGTAAAGCATTTTGGCGGCAGGATCATCAACATAGAGGACGGTTCGATAACATTCGACGAAGTGATCGGAGGTTCATCAGATGAGGACGAGTAATGCCACATACCTTGTTAAAAAGGGAATATCCTCCGTTTGGAAGAATTTCCTGATGTCCTTTGCCAGCTTCAGTATACTTATGGTCAGCCTGCTGCTGGTGAGCTGCGCTCTCCTGCTGATGATGAACGTCAACAAGATAATGAGCAACATCGAGGACACGAACGAAATAACCATATACCTCCAGGAGAACGTCACAGATAAGCAGGTGGAGCACATCAAATCCGTGCTGGACAAGAACAACGAGCTCACCGATGTCAGATACTACTCCAAGGAGGAGGCACTTGCCGACTTCCGCAGCGATATGGCGGAATACAGCGAGCTTCTGGACTACCTCGACGAGAACCCCATGCCGGAGACCTTCCTTGTCCGCGTGAAGGATCTCTCGGATATACGCCGCGTTGTCAGCACCATAAGCGGGCTGGACGGCGTTGAGCAGGTAAAGGCGCCCTACGATTTCGCAAGCGTGCTGCTCCATATCCGCAACACGTTCTCGATAATCGGCGGAGCCGTGCTGATAGCCCTTGTGGCGGTCAGCATAGTCATCGTGTCGAACTCCATACGCACCAGCGTTTACGCACGCCGCAACGAGATCAACATCATGCGGTATGTCGGCGCCACCAGCGGATTCATCAAGACTCCGTTCTTCGTGGAGGGTATGTTCATCGGCATTCTTGCCGGGGCAGCCTCATGGGGACTGTGCTGGCTGGTGTACGACGCTGTGTTCTCCCTTTTCGCGACCGACCTTACGCTCTGGCAGATGTTCGGATTCTACGGCTTCACGCCGTTCCAGGACATCATGTGGATAGTGCTTGCGGCAAACTGTGCCGCAGGAGCGCTCCTCGGCGCGGTGGGAACGGTGATAAGCACCGGAAGGCACATTAAGGTCTGAGAAAGGAACAGCACCTTGAACAAGAAGATTTCCCTCGGCATAGCCATCAGCCTTGTTGCGATAGGCTGCGCCATCACATTCGTCCTTACATGGACGGTGTCGCTTAACATCTACAACTCAAAGATAGGCACCTCGCAGGATTACGAGGGCATTTACCAGAAGCTTCAGGAGATAGACGCCACCGTGCGGCAGAACTACATCGGTTCCGGCTCCATTGACGATGATGTCCTTGAAGCGAGCACCATAAACGGCTATATTTCGGGAACCGGCGACAAATACGCCTCCTACATCGCGCCGTCCGCTTATTACGAGCTCCAGCAGACGCAGGCGGGCGTTATCCTCGGAGCGGGCTTCGAGGCGGAGGAGGACTCCAGCGGCTACCTGAAAATAACCACCGTCTACAAGGGAAGCTCCGCAGAGCTCAACGGCGTACTCGCCGGCGACATCATCACCGCCATAGACGGAAAGAGCCTGCTCTCCATGGAGCCCGGTCAGGCTATGGACCGTATCTCCGGCGAGGTGGGAACAAGGCTGGCGCTCCAGCTCCTGCGCGACGGCGAGAGCATTTCGGTGAACCTTATCCGTCAGCAGCTCGAGATAGAATCCGTATCGTCCAAGATGATAAACGGAAACATCTGCTATATACAGATAACTACGTTCAACGCAAAGACATCCGACCAGTTCATTACGGCGCTCACGAACGCCCGGAACATCGGAGCAAAGGCGCTTATAATCGACCTGCGCCAGAACGGCGGCGGAGTTACCAGCGCGCTTAAGCCGATACTGAACCAGTTCGTTCCGTCTACGATAGCCGCCACTGTGGAGTACTCCGACGGAAGCCGCAAGACGCTGATAGAGACGGATTCTGCGAATTCGCTGGATATACCGATGGCGGTCCTTGTGGACAATGGGACCGTGTCCGCGGCTGAGCTTCTCGCCTCCGTGCTCCGCGATGAATGCGGCGCGCTGCTTATAGGCACGCAGACATTCGGCAAGGCGGTCATGCAGAATACCTACGCATTTTCCGACGGCAGCGCGCTGACGATCTCCGTCGGAAAGATATACACCCGCTCGGGCACATGGGACGGCAGCGGACTTAAGCCCGACTATGTGACGGAGCTCCCCGTCGGGGCGGTTCCCGGCAACATCAGCGATGACGCAGACTCACAGCTCCAGAAAGCCATTGAGGTGCTGACGCCGCTGATACCCGCTGAATAATTTCCGGCATATATCCAATGATTTTCGCAGCATTCCGCTGTAATAATATTATGATTCTGGAGGACAACCGAACATGAAGCCTACAACAAAGTTAACAAAATCAGGCGTTAAGAAGCTCGAGGCAGAGCTTGAAAATCTCAAGACCGTAGTCCGCCCGGAGATCGCAGCCAAGATCAAGATGGCGCGTTCCTTCGGCGACCTTTCCGAGAACAGTGAGTACGATGAAGCAAAGAACGAGCAGGGTCTTATCGAGTCCCGTATCGCTGAGATCGAGCAGACTCTCGCACACGCAGTGATCCTCGATGACGATGAGATCTCCACCGAGAAGGTCGGCATCGGCAACATCGTTACTATCCTTGACATCGAGATGGAAGAGGAAATGACCTTCCAGATCGTCGGCACCAGCGAAGCCAACATAGACAAGGGACATATGTCCGATGAATCCCCGATAGGCAAGGCGCTCATCGGCCACGCAGTCGGAGAAACAGTTACCGCCGAGACTCCCTCTGGCGAGATACAGTTCAAGATACTCAACATCACCAAGAAGGAGGAAGACTGATAAATGGCAGAGAATATCGAAAATCAGGCAGAGCAGAACGAGGAGATGACCGCCGAGCAGCTCGACGAGCAGCACCGCGTAAGGCTGGAGAAGCTCGCAGCGCTCAAGGAAGCCGGCAAGGATCCCTATAAGATAACAAAGTTCCCGGTAACTATCACCAACAAGGAGATACGCGGCCGCTTCGAGGAGCTTGAAAACACAGACGTTGCCATCGCAGGCAGAATGATGACCCGCCGTATCATGGGCAAGGCGAGCTTCATGGATATCCGCGACGGCTCCGACAGAATGCAGGTTTACGTCCGCAAGGACGATGTCGGCGAGGATACCTACGCTGAGTTCAAGAAGTGGGACCTCGGCGATATCATCGGCATCAAGGGCAAGGTTTTCCGCACAAAGATGGGAGAGATCTCCGTTCATGCAGAGGAGATAACCCTGCTGTCCAAGTCCCTGCTTCCGCTGCCTGAGAAGTGGCACGGACTCAAGGACAAGGAGGAGCGTTACAGAAAGCGCTACCTCGACCTCATTGCAAACCCGGAGAACAAGGATACATTCGTAAAGCGCTCCAGGATCCTCCGCGAGATAAGAAACTTCCTCGACAGCCGCGGATATCTGGAGGTTGACACGCCCACCCTGCTCCCGCTGGAGATAGGCGCAGCCGCACGTCCGTTCAAGACCCACCACAACGCGCTGGACATTGATATGTACCTCAGGATCGAGACCGAGCTCTACCTGAAGCGCCTTATCGTGGGCGGCTTCGACAAGGTTTACGAGGTCGGCAGAATATTCCGCAACGAGGGCATGGACGCTACTCACAACCCTGAGTTCACCTCCATCGAGATGTATCAGGCATACACCGATTATTACGGCATGATGGACCTCATCGAGGAGCTTTACCGCACGGTTACGCTGAACGTATGCGGCACTGACACCGTTACCTATCAGGGCAAGGAGGTCGCGGTAGGCAAGCCGTGGGAGCGCCTCACCATGATAGACGCCGTAAAGAAGTACGCCGGCGTTGACTATTACAGCTGGGAGGACGACGCAGCCGCAAGAGCCTGCGCAAAGGAGCACCATGTTGAGGACGAGCTGGACGAGAACTCCACAAAGGGACACGTTCTTATCGCGTTCTTCGAGTCGTTCGTTGAAGATAACCTCATTCAGCCGACAATAATCTACGATTATCCTGTTGAGAACTCCCCGCTTGCAAAGAGAAAGCCGGAATTCCCGGCGTTCACCGAGCGCTTCGAATACTTCATCAACGGAACCGAGTTCGGCAACGCATTCTCCGAGCTTAACGACCCCATCGACCAGAAGGAGCGCTTCGTAAAGCAGGTCGCTGCAAAGCGCGCAAAGGGCGGCAACGACGCGCAGGTGGACGAGGACTTCATCACCGCGCTGGAATACGGTCTGCCCCCGACAGGCGGACTTGGCTTCGGTTTCGACCGTCTTGTTATGCTGCTGACTGATTCCGCAAGCATTCGCGATGTTCTGCTCTTCCCCACGATGAAACCCGAGAAGTAATTCATCAGAATACGAACAATAAAGCCGCAAAGCTATTCTGCGGCTTTATGATTTATTGTGCGTGATTCGCCGCCATAATTAGCGGTATAATGCGCCGTGCAGAGGGTAACGATATGAATAAGTTCGCAGCGTTTTTCAAAAGGCACCGGCGCGGCATCATAACGACCACGGCATTTCTTGCCTTTGATGTCGTTATGTTACTGGTTGTCGACCCGCTCATAGCAAATGTTGAGGACTTCAAAACTCTTTTTTTTATTGTAGTTCCGCTGGCTTATGTGATCTATCCTGTAATATCCCTTGCTGTCGGAATCTATGCCGGACGTGACATCAAAAGGAGATGGCATATCGCTGTTTTGCAGGTGCTATTCTTTATAAAATGTGACTTGCTTACTTACATCTACATCGCGATAGAGCTTTTATCCTTGATAATCACGCTCATAATAAAGAAACGCTGCAAAAACAAAGCCGACAAGCAGGAGAACCACAATGTCTGAAATACTTGCATTCATCAGGGCTCACCGCCGCGATATCATAATAACGGCTTCCGCGCTGGCGGCGAGCCTTGTCGTAATGCTGCTTATCCCGGCGATAATAACGGCGGCCGCTCCCTCAGACGCGGGAATGATGGCGTGTATCGCGCTTTTCTTCGCGCTGGACCCGCTGTTCTGCATTGCCGCCGCGGTCTTTGCCGAGTCAAGCGTGGGGAGCGTGAGCGAGAAGGAGAAAAACGGGATCCCGGTTTCGGCTATCTCGCAGAAAAGCTCGTATTCGCCCGAACGGTTCGGCTTGTATTCGGCAGTGACTGACTTTGCCTCCGCCTCCTTTAAGCGCGCCTTGTTTATGACCTCCAAAAGCGTCTGCTTCACGGTATATGGAACGTCGGACGCGAAAAGGTCATACGCGTCGTGCCCCTTTTGCGTTACTATGTACCGCCCGGGCTGAACTGCCGGAATCATGAGCGATGACGACAAAAGCTCGGAAAATCCCTGCGCGACGGGGAAGTAATCCGCGAACTCCGTTTCGGCAACAATATCCGTAATATCGGAAATTGTGACAGGACGCTTGAAATTTTCCGCAATAAAGAGTATAATAAGTTTTAAGTCGATCGAATTGCTGAAATAATAGTCAGCCATAAAAAATCCCTCCGTGGTGCAAACTTATTTAAGTATACCACAAATGCGGGAAAAGTGCAAGAGAAGGAGAAAATAATGTATAATAAAATATGCGAAATGCTTGTTTCGGGCGGAGCGGAGGCTGTCGGCTGTTCGTATTGGGAGGACACGCCGTTTCCCGGGCTTAACTATGCGATAAGTTTTTGCGTGCGGCTGTCGGATGCTATTATT
>CALBGD010000068.1 GCA_937893735.1 uncultured Clostridia bacterium
ATCATTTTTATTAATTCGTTAAAACAATAGATGATAATGACAAGAAACACTGCAATCACAAATATTTGAAGATTTATTAGCAACGATGCCTTTTGGGTAATAACACCCGCACCAAAACTCAATACTGCGATAATCCCATTTTTTAAAAAATCCTTGTTAGTTTTATGAACACTTTCACATACAAGTAAATCGCACATTTTAATAAGATATTTTATTCTGTCAGCATTATACCACGTTTTATAATGTTCTGATGGTAAACAAGTAAATGACGATAAAATGGCAACCAATATGTTTAAAGTATCATTATAAACATTATACCTTTCCGCTATTCTATTTCTTTTCAGCTTTTCCTGAATGGATAGTAATACGGAGAATAATATCAAAGATAACAGTAGTCCTATGCTAAACCACAAACTCTTTAAAGCAGCCAGAAATGCAAAAGCTATTGCTAACACTAGACAGATTATTGGCAATACAAAAAAACGATCATACTTTGGTTTAACTTTTTTAATATATGAATCAATAACAAGATAAATCATTATAATTAATCCTCCATTTTTTGCTATTATACTACAAATCATGCTAAATGTCAATATGTAAATTTGATTATATACATCTAGGTCTTTAATTATTGTCCTCCACATTTGAAAACATAATAATAAAAATCGGAGGACAAAAGGAGGACAAAACCCAAAAAACAGCAAAAATCCGGCGCTGGATAACCAACGCCGGAAATTTTATTTATCTTGCGGAACCGCAATAGATTAAGCCTTGAGTGCTTCCTCTACAAGTACTGCGCAAGAAGTCAACGGCAACACTGTCTGAGAAATGTTGCCCACCATTATAAAGGGCTTAGCGCAGCCATTTTTGAAGAGCATAACTTATCCGCCGCGCTTACTTCGATAGGTCGATTTTTCGTACAGCGTCTCTGAGTGGAAGAACGAAACTCGGCGATACCGAAAGCTCATCTATCCCCATGCGCAGGAATGTTTCGGTAAGCGAGGTATCCGCGGCAAGCTCTCCGCATATGCCTATCCACTTCCCGTGCTTATGCGCGTTCTCTGCGCTCATTTCTATTAAGCGAAGAACAGCCTCGTGGTGCGTATCAACGAACTGCTCGATTTCGGGGTTCTGCCTGTCGCAGGCGAGGGTGTACTGCGTTAGATCGTTTGTTCCTACGCTGAAGAAATCCACCATAGGCGCGAGCTTGTCGCTGATTATCGCAGCAGCGGGAGTTTCTATCATGATACCTATTTCGATTTTATCGGAGTATTCTATGTCGTCCGCTTTCAGTTCGGATTTGACCTGCTCGCACATATCAAGCGCTCTCTGCACCTCGGAAACGCTCGTTATCATCGGAAACATAATGCCAAGATTTCCGTAAACAGAGGCTCTGAACAGTGCGCGGAGCTGCATCCTGAATATCTCCGGGCGCGTCAGGCAGAGCCGTATCGCGCGGCAGCCGAGAGCAGGGTTTTCCTCTTTCCTGAGGTTGAAGTAGTCCGCCTGCTTATCTGCGCCGATATCCAGCGTGCGGATAATGACTTTCTTGCCCGCTATGCTTTCAAGCACGCGCTTGTATGCGGAAAACTGCTGCTCCTCTGTCGGGTAGTCGCTGCTCTCAAGATACAGGAACTCACTTCTGAAAAGCCCTATCCCGCCCGCGTCGTTTGCAAGCACAGCGCCTATGTTGTCGATACTTCCGATATTGGTGTAAATATTTATTTTCCTACCGTCAATAGTAACGTTTTCCTTGCCTTTAAGCTCCTGCAAAAGCCGCTTCCTGTTAAGGTCGTCCGCCTGTTTTTTTGTCAGCCTTTCTCTGGTCTCGTCATCGGGGTCAATGAATATCTCTCCCGTGAAGCCATCCACAATAGCCTCGTCTCCATCCTTTACGGCGGAGAGAAACTCATCGCCAACGCCTATTACGGCGGGTATATTCATGTTTCGCGCAAGTATTGCGGTATGCGAGTTGGACGAACCGTGCGCTGTGACGAATGCAAGCACTTTGTCCTTGTCAAGCGAAACTGTTTCGCTTGGCGCAAGGTCGTCTGCGCAGATTATCATTTTATCATCGGCAGTCTGCGCTGAATTTCCTGTGCCGAGCAGGTTTGCGATAATTCGGTTTGAAATATCCCTGACATCAGCCGCACGCGCCTGCATATAAGCGTCGTCCATAGCCGCGAACATCTCCGCAAAATTGTCGGCGGTGACTGCAACGGCGTACTCCGCGTTTACCTGCTGGGTGGTTATTATATTTTGTATCGAGTCGTTGTAGTCCTCGTCCTCCAGCATCATCTGATGTATTTCGAAGATAGCGGCATTCGTTTCGCCGACCTCTTTCAGAGCCTTTTCGTAAATTTCGCTGAGCTGTTGCACCGCTGCGGATTTAGCCGCCTCCAGCCTTGAAATTTCTTTTTGAATATCCTTAACGTGAGTTCTCTGAACTACCGTTTCGTTCCTGCCGAAAAGCGAGATTCTGCCTATTGCGACCGCATTGTAAACGCCCTTGCCAACATACCTGGTCATACCTGTCACTCTCCTTGTTTATCAGAGATTTTCCGAGAAGAACTTCTCCATTTCTGCCGCCGCATTTTCCTCGTCAGCGCCCTCGACCGTAACCGTTACGGTTTCGCCGCACTTTATTCCGAGCCCCATAAGCGCCATGAGCTTGGTCGCTGCTGCGCTTTTGCCGTTCTTGCTGATAGTGATAACGCTGCCGAATTCCTTAGCCTTTTTGGCGAGAAGTCCTGCGGGTCTTGCGTGAATACCAACGGGGTCTGTAATTGTGTATGTGAATTCTTTCATGATAAATTACCTCTTTCTTAGATTTTATCGGGATAAGACGCTATCGCGCCCTCGGACTGAACACTTATTGCGCAGAATCGGTTCGAAAAATCAAGGCACGCTTTGAGCGTGTTTTCGTCTGCCGCAGAAATATTTTCGGCGTTTATGCCCAGACTCTGGAGCTTCCACAGGAACGAGCCAATAAATCCATCGCCCGCGCCGGTGGTATCTACCGCCCTGACCTTTTCGACGGGAGAAAACGCTTCCGCGCTTTTTGTGAACGCATATGCGCCGTCCTTGCCGCAGGTGTAAACTATCAGCTTAACGCCCTTGCCGAACAGCTTAGGAGCGGCATTTTTAATGTCCTTCTCGCCAGTTATAAATTCAAGCTCCTCGTCGGATATTTTCAGTATATCGCACAGCGGGATAAACTCGTTTACCCTGCCGTGCAGCTTGTTCAGGTCGTTCCAGAGCGGGAAGCGCAGGTTGGGGTCGAAGCTGACGAGCATTCCGTTTTTGCGTGCGATTTCAATTGCACGTATATGTGCGTCTTTCATCGGGAAATCGCCTAACGATACGCTGCAGAAATGGAGCGCGTAGCAGTCGTCGAACCATTTTTCCTCTATCTGTCCGGGAGCAAGCAGCATATCCGCCGAGGGCTTGCGGTAAAACGAAAACGTCCTGTTTCCGTCCCTTTCAAGGCTTACGAACGCAAGTGCCGTGTTTGCTTCATCGGTGAAGCGTACTGCGGAAATGTCTATGCCGAACGCCGCAAGCTCGTCCGCTATTTTGTGACCGAACGGGTCGTTTCCAAGCTGGGTTATCAGCATGGAGTTCCCGCCGAGCCGCGAAAAAGCGCCGCACACGTTCGCGGGAGCGCCGCCGACTTTCGGAGCGAATCCTGTCACTTCGCTGAACGGACAGCCTGTCTTGTCCGGAATGAAATCAATGAGCGCTTCGCCGATGGCGATTATTTTTTTATTCTCCAAGATACGACACCTCCATTTCTCTGAGAGCGAATAGCTCCGCATTCAGCCCCTTTACGGATAAGCTGACCTTATCGCTTTCGGGGTACATTCTGCTGCTGAGGACTGTTCTCCCGCCGTCAAGATATATTTCTACCGAGCTTTTGTCTGCGATAACTCTTATGTCTGAGCATTTATTGAGCGCCGCTTTCCGTACCGTCCGACCGCCGCCAAGCTTTTCATCTGTGAAACGCAGCTCAAAAATATGACCGTCCCAGCGCATTACGAGCGCTCCGCACTGCGTTATTTCAAAGCTGCCGGTAACGTTGGCGGTCAGGTCAAAAGGCAGGAGCATTTCCGCAGATTCGCCGTCCTTAACTATCGTTTTTTCGCCCCTTAATGAAAGCAGCTCCTTTACAGGATTCTGCAAGAGCGCTCCGTCGCTGGCAACGGTGATTTCCCGAGGGAGCGTAAGGCAGTGCTGATAGCCCAGCGGCACGGTGGGGTTTGTATAGGGAATATCCCCTATTCCCATCCAGCTGATAATTATACGCCTGCCGTCCGGAGTTACAAAAGTCTGCGGCGCGTAGAAATCAAATCCCATATCCCATTCGGTGAAATCTGTCAGACCGCTGTCATAGCGGAAATATCCCGATTGGTAAACGTTCTGGAACTTCGTATCGCCGTGTTCAAGCCCCTGCGGGGAAACGCTCAGATATTTATGCCCATCGAAATCCAGCAGGTCGGGACACTCCCACATATAGCCGAAATTATCTGTGCTGAGAGTGCCGTCGTACTTCCAGTTTTCCAGGTCGCCGGAGGAATAGAACAGCACGCAGCCCTTGTTGTCGAGCGTTCTCGCGCCGAGTACCATGCGCCATACTCCGTTCTCAAACCACACCTTGGGGTCGCGGACGTGGCAGGAACAGAAATCGGGGTAATCGCTGTTCCTGAGGACGGTTTTCTTGGCGATCATGGTCACGCCGTCAGCCGTTGTGACGTGGATAACATTCGCGCCCCTGCCGCTGGTGATGTAATCGTGGTCGCCCTCCTCCTTGACGTTTCCGGTGTAAAAAATGTGCAGGACATCTCCGCACACCACCGCGCTTCCGGAATATACGCCGTCTCTGTCGTCCGGGGTATCGGGGAAAAGCACCGTTCCTGTGAATTCCCATTTCAGCATATCGGGACTTCTGTAATGTCCCCAGCACTTCTTGCCGCTGCCGTCTGCATTATCGGGGGCGTACTGAAAATACACGTGATAGTACCCGCCGAACCAGCACAGCCCATTTGGGTCGTTTAGCCAGCCCTGCGGAGGTTCAAGGTGAAGTCCCTGCCGCCATTTTCCGTTTATATATGCCATGAAAATCACCCCTTTGCAAGCTCAAGAAGTACGTCGCCGGAACTGATATTTCCGTCTGCAAGGCGCTTTACTTCCGCATAGTCGTCGGAATTGGAAACTATAACGGGGGTTATAGTGTTGTATCCCTTTGAAGCGATGAATTCCTTGTCAAAGGTGATGAGGGTCTGTCCGCGCGTTACCCTGTCGCCCTCGGAAACGTGCGCCGTGAAGCCCTCGCCGTTCAGTTCTACGGTATTTATGCCGATATGTATGAGCAGCTCCGCGCCGCTGTCGAGAGTAAGTCCGACCGCGTGATGAGTGTCGAAAATCGTGCTGACTGTTCCGTCAGCGGGAGCGATAACTTTGCCCTCGGACGGCTCTATCGCCGCGCCCTGACCGAGTACGCCCTGCGCAAACGTAGCGTCGGGAACGCTCTCAAGAGCGAGCTTTTCCGCTCAGCGGGGAAAGCACTACGTTGTCGGGAACTGCGGGTTCGTTCTTTTTCTCAGCCGGACTTTCAGTTTCGGCAGGAACTTCCTCCTTGATTCCCAGGAACCACGAAACCGCAAATGCAACAACAAAGGAAACCAGCATCGTGAGGATATATCCAACGAACGAATCGGTTGTGATGAGCAGTCCGAACAGACCGGTAACGCCGTTTGCGGTCGCGTAAACATTCATTATGGAAGCCAGCGCGCCGCCGCAGGCACCGCCTATCATGCCCGCAATGAACGGCCGCATAAATCTTACGTTCACGCCGAAGATAGCAGGTTCGGTGATTCCCATGAAAGCCGAGAGGGAAGCGGGCAGAGCAAGCGCCTTGGTTTTCATGTTCTTGGTCTTGAATGCGACCGCAAGAGCCGCCGCGCCCTGCGCTACGTTAGCCGCTGTTGCAATAGGCATCCAGGTGTTCATGCCGTTATCGGCAAGCATCATCATTTCGATTGCGTTGTACATGTGGTGAACACCTGCAACTACCGTAGGAGCGTAAACGCCGCCCATTATGAACGCGCCTATACCGAACGGGATAGCGATGAGCGCCCATGATTCAAGCTGCACAAATACCGGACCGATAATTGTAAGGCTACAAAATCCTGCGACAAGCACCGATACAAGCGGGGTAACGAAAAGGTCGAGCATTTCGGGTACTTTCTTGTGCAGCTTCTTTTCGATAGCCGACATCAACCACACGGAAAGTATTACGGGGATAACGTGACCCTGATATCCGACATTCTGAATGTCCCACAGACCGAACCACGACCAGAGCGTTGACGTTTCCGCTCCGCTTGCGACCGTCCACGCGTTCACAAGGCTGGGGTGAATCATTATCATGCCAATCACCGCGCCGAGGAACTGATTTCCGCCGAAAATCTTCGCCGCAGAAATTGCAATGAGTATCGGCAGGAATGTAAGCGCCGTGTTCGAGAAAATATTCAGCAGTTCGTAGATGTGAGAGCTTGCCATGTCCGGGAACACCTGAACCAGACCGCCGAGCAGGCCGTTCAGAAGTCCGGTCGCGACTATCGCGGGGATTATCGGGACGAAAATATCGCCGAGCGCCTTTATCGCACGCTTGTACCATGGGGATTTAGCTGCGGCGGCAGCCTTGACGTCCTCCTTGGAAGCGGCTTCAACGCCCGCTTCGCTGATGAATTCATCGTAGACCTTGTTTACCGTGCCTGTTCCGATGATGACCTGAAGCTGACCGGAGGCTTCAAACACGCCCTTAACGCCGTCGATGTTTTCAAGCGCAGGCTTGTTGACCTTAGAATTGTCCGCGATGACAAGCCTTAATCTGGTCGCACAGTGTGCGGCGCTTGCGAGGTTGTCCTTTTCACCTATCGCGGTGAGTATCTCATGAGCAGTCTTTTTGTAATCCATACATTATCCCTCTTTCGTAAATTAATTTCATATAATTTGTGGGACTGGTTTCATTTGCTGATTACATTATACATCAAACCGCCATTGTTGTCTATTGACGGAATAAATAAACATACTGCGGGGGAATGGTAGGTTTCACACGGTTTCACATCATTAAGTCCTGTTTGTGGATTCGCGCTCTACTATCTCATAGTCGAGCTTCATTATTTTCGGTACATCCGAAGTCCTGCCGATGGCGTTGAGAAGCATCTGCGCCGCCTCTATCCCCGCTGTTTTGTAATGCAGTCTTGCGGAGGTTATCGGCACGGCTGTCACCGCCCCTATCTTGGAATCTCCCACGCCGCATATCATGACGTCCCCGGGGACTTTTATCCCGTTTTCGCGGCAGAAAAGAATCGCGCCAGCCGCAATATTGTCAGTTGCGCAGAAAATGCAGTCCGGACGTTCAGCCGCCGAAAATATCTTTTTCGCGCAGCTGTATCCCGAATCAACGGTGAATTCCGCAGTAGCGCTGTGCCGCTTGTCGAGCTTTACGCCGTTGTCAGAAAGAGCTTTCAGGAAGCCGTTGTGACGCGCTTCTCCCGCCGCTTTGTCGTCGTCGGTTACGCCTATATAAGCGGGACGTACCGCTCCCTTTTTCAGCATGAGGTCGGTCAGCGCATACGCGGCGCCGTAATCATCGTGGCACACGCAGCTGAAGCCCTTGTACTGCTGTCCCACGATCACGACCGGGATATGCATTTTGTTCAGCAGCGACCGGTGGACATCCGTGAATATCG
>CALBGD010000069.1 GCA_937893735.1 uncultured Clostridia bacterium
CGCGGATAAAGTCCCTGACCTGCACTGCGGGCTTCGTGAAATCAATCAGGAGCTCCTCCTTGCTTATCATGGAGGCGTAGCAGGTGTCGCCCTCCTGCGGGATTCGCGGCGCTGTGCCGCTCTGTAACTCCTCCAGCGTGCGGACTATCAGCTTTCCGCCCATCTCCGCGAGCCTGTCGTGGAGCTCGGAGCCTGTCATGTCCTCCGGGATATCCATTTCGTCCTTTAAAATCATGTCGCCGGTGTCAAGACCTTTTGCCATGTACATAGTGGTGACTCCGGTCTTTTTCTCGCCGAACTGAATGCAGCGCTGAATCGGAGCCGCTCCCCGGTACATCGGCAGAAGAGAAGCGTGCACATTTATGCAGCCGTACTTCGGAAGTGCCAGAATGCTCTCCGGGAGTATCTGCCCATAAGCCACAACGACTATGCACTCCGGGGCGATTTTCTTCAGCACTTCAAGGGAGGTCTCCGCGTCCTCGCCCTTGCGCAGGCTGAGCGGCTGATAGACCTCTATCCCGTGCTTAAGCGCGCACTCCTTGACCGGTGTCATCTGTATCTGCTTGCCGCGGTTCTTGGGCTTGTCCGGCTGGGTGAATACCGCCGCGACCTCGTGCCCGGCTTCAATGAGTTTCTCCAGGCAGGAAAGCGCAAACACCGGGGTTCCCATAAATACTATCTTCATTCTTCGTCCTCCTCCCATTCGTCTACCTTGTCGGAATAGAGAATGCCGTTCAGGTGGTCAGTCTCATGGCAGAATGCACGCGCCAACAGCCCGGAGCCCACATACACCTTTTTCCTGCCGTAGCGGTCCTGAGCCTTTATCTTCACCTTTGCGGGGCGAACCACATATCCGCTCTTACCGGGATAGGAAAGGCAGCCCTCCGGCTCGTGCTGTTTTCCCTTTATCGCGACTATCACGGGGTTCACAAGCTCCATAAGCCCGTATTTGTCGTCGGTGTCTATCACCACGACCCGCTTCAGGACGCCCACCTGCGGCGCCGCAAGACCTACTCCCCCCGCTTCGTACATGGTTTCCGCCATGTCGTCAAGGAGCTCCCAGAGCTCCTCGCTGAACTCGGTGACTTCCTCGCTCTTCTGACGGAGAGTTTCATCTCCGAACTGCAATATATCAAGAACCGCCATTGCTGTACCTCTTTCCGCTGAAATTACTTTGCCGTTACGTCCCTGTGACCGGGTATGCTGTCATTCTTAACATGGTCGATGAACAGAATACCGTCAAGGTGGTCTATCTCATGGCAGAACGCCCTTGCAAGCAGCGCGCTTCCGGTGAGGGTGAACTCCTTGCCGTTCCTGTCCTGAGCCTTTACGGTGACGATATTCGGGCGCTCGACCTCCTCCCACACGTTTGGGGCGGAAAGGCAGCCCTCGCCGCCGGTCTGGGTGCCCTCCTCGGAGATTATCTCCGGATTTATCAGCTCAATCAGGCCATGCTCGTCGTGGACGTCGATAACCACCGCCCGGCGGAGCACTCCCACCTGAACAGCCGCAAGACCCGCGCCGTCCTTGGAGCGCATGGTCTCCGCCATGTCGTCAAGCAGCGTCCACAGGCGCTCGTCAAAGTTCGTTACCGGTCTGCTCTTCTTGCGGAGGATATCCTCGCCGAATTTCACTATCTGCCTTAATGCCATTTGAATTATCCTTTCTGTATCACGGGTCGCCGTTCATATCCGCGAAGAATGTCACGTCCCTGAACTGCTTCTCTGTGCCCGCCTGTTTAAGCGACTGCTCCACCAGCTTCCGGAGCTGGCTGGAGTTCCTGCATTTCAGTATCAGCCGCCAGCGGAAGCGCCCGTTTACCTTGCTGATGACGTTCCGTGCCGGACCCAGTATCCTGAGCGGCATTTCCGGGCATTCAGCGTGCTTCTCCTCCAGAATGGTGCGGAATCTCAGCGCCGCAGCGCTGCAATCCCTGTCCACCAGCGAGATGAAGCCAACGACTATTATATCGCAGAACGGCGGATAAAGCATAGCCTCCCGCAGCTCTATTTCTTCCTTGTAAAAATCCGGGTAGTTCTGGTTTGCGGCAAGGTTCAGGACGTAATGGTCAGGCGTGAACGTCTGTATCATCGCCCTGCCGCGCTTTCCTCCGCGCCCTCCGCGCCCGACTACCTGCGTTATCAGCGAGAATGTCCTCTCATACGCGCGGAAATCCCCGGCGTAAAGGCTGTTGTCCGTTTTCAGCACTCCAACAAGGGTGACGTTCGGGAAATCCAGCCCCTTGGCTATCATCTGGGTGCCTACGATTATGTCGTACTCTCCCGCCGCGAAAGCCTTGAATTTGCTCTCGAACGCGTTCTTGGCGGCGGTGGTGTCCGCGTCCATGCGGAGTATCCTCGCTTTTGGGAATAT
>CALBGD010000070.1 GCA_937893735.1 uncultured Clostridia bacterium
TTTTTTGCCTGTCCGGGGGCGGTCTTTTGTTTTTTACTTCGTTTTTGAGAGAAAGGAAAACATCATGGAAGAAAAGAAAAAGAATATGCTGAGCCTTATTCAGCCGACGAATACCCCCCACCTCGGAAACTACCTCGGCGCAATGCAGAACTGGGTGAAGCTCCAGAACGACTACAACTGCTTCTTCGGGATCGCAGACCTGCACTCTATCACCGTTAGGCAGGATCCCGTGAAGCTCCGCAACCAGATAAAGGAGAGCTACGCGCTTCTCATCGCCGCAGGTCTTGACCCCGAAAAGTCCACTCTGTTCGTTCAGGGACACAACCCGAACCACGCAGAGCTGAGCTGGATACTTTCCTGCTACACGCAGTTCGGCGAGCTGTCCAGAATGACCCAGTTCAAGGATAAGTGCGCAAAGCACCGGACTTTTCACCTACCCCGTGCTGATGGCTGCGGATATCCTGCTGTATCAGGCTGACCTCGTTCCTGTCGGAATCGACCAGAAGCAGCACCTTGAGCTTGCACGCAACGTTGCACAGCGCTTCAACGGGATCTACGGCGATGTATTCACCATGCCTGACGGCTACATCACCAAGACCACCGCAAAGGTAATGTCCCTCCAGGAGCCGACAAAGAAGATGTCCAAATCCGATGAGAACCCCAACGCAAGCGTATGGATACTCGACGACAAGGACACCATTATCCGCAAGTTCAAGCGCGCAGTCACCGACAGCGACACCGTTGTATGCGCCAAGGAGGGCAAGGACGGCATAATTAACCTCATGTCCATATACTCCGCAGTCACCGGCAAGAGCTTCGAGGATATCGAGCGCGAATTTGAGGGTAAGGGCTACGGCGATTTCAAGGTCGCAGTCGGCGAGGCGGTCGCTGATATGCTGGCTCCCATGCAGACGGAATTCAAGCGCGTTTTTGCGGACAAGGCATACCTCGAAAGCTGCATGAAGCAGGGCGCGGAAAAGGCATTCAAGACCTCGAGAAAGACCCTCCAGAAGGTGCAGAAGAAAGTCGGATTCGTTACGCTTTAAACTCCGAATACTTAACGTATATTCCTGCAGTAAAGGTATACTGCAAGTTTAGTCAAAACGACGATTATATTGCAGGTTTGCAAGATTTGTTTGTGATATCCTACAAAGATTCTGCGGATATCCAATAAACCCTTGCATTTTCCCGCTGTTTCTGATAAAATATTATACGTTACTGAAAAAATCCACTAGAGAGGTAGGTGCTTCAAATGGCAAAATGTGAAATCTGCGGCAAGAGCGTTACTTTCGGAATCAAGGTATCCCACTCTCACAGACGCAGCAACAGAACCTATAAGCCCAATGTCAAGAAGGTAAAGGCTATCGTTAACGGCACTCCTTGCAGAGTTAATGCCTGCACACGCTGCCTGCGCTCCGGTCTTGTACAGAGAGCAGTATAAACTTATTCTGACATAAGTTTTGGTTACAGAAAACTCCCCCTGCTTTCGGGCAGGGGTTTTTCTGTTTTACCGGCTTTGCTATTGACAAATGCTTCTCAATAGTGTACTATTATAGATATACTATATAATGGAAAGGGTGGCTCACTTGGTAAGAATACGCAATCTGCACAAGCAATACGGCTCCTACTCAGTCCTGCGCGGGCTGAGCATGGACATAGAAAAGGGCGATGTTTACGGATTTCTGGGGCGCAACGGCTGCGGAAAGACCACGACTATGAACATCATCACCAACATAATCCCCAAGGACGAGGGAGAAATAATTATCGGCGATGGAAAGCCCGTGAAGATAGGCTACCTGCCGGAAAGCCCGGTGATTTACGGCTACATGACCTCCCGGGAGTATCTCGAATACATCGCAGCCTGCTGCAATTACTCCGGAGATGTGACCCGCCGCGTTAATGAAGTCCTTGATATCGTGGGACTTACAAAAGCGGCAGACCGCCGCGCAAAGGGCTATTCCCGCGGAATGACCCAGCGCCTCGGAATGGGCGCCGCAATAATCGGCGACCCGGAGCTGCTGATATTCGACGAGCCGACCTCCGCGCTTGACCCGGAGGGCAGAGCCGAGGTAATCTCCATAATTGAGCGCCTGAAAGGAATGGGCAGCACCATCGTGCTTTCCACGCATATCCTGTCGGACGTTGAGCGCGTGGCTAACCGAATCGGCATCATGAAAGACGGAGTCCTCGCGGAAGAGGGCAGGCTCAGCGACGTGCTTCTGAAGCACGCCGGAAGCGTTGTATACCTGCGCGTCCGCGGACTTACGGACGACCTGAAGATAAAGCTGCTGACCGTGTACTATGCCCGGGCGGAATTCAACGACATCACCGGGACGTTCCGTTTCGGCACCGATTCCCCGGAGGAGTGCTCCCGCAGGCTGATAAGGCTCCTCGCCGACAATGAAGCGGCTGCGGAGGAGCTGAAAATAGGCACGGCTACCCTTGAGGAAGTATTCAGAAAGGTGGTGGACTGATATGCAGATAAAAGCAGGCTTCAAGAAAGAATGGTTACAGTTCACCAGAACTTTCAGGCTTGGCGGAATTATCCTCGCGATAGCCTCGTTTGCGCTTGCAGACCCGCTGATGTACTGGGCGATGAACCTCCTGCTGGAGGGGATCAGCACCACGCAGGCGGCTGTCGCTGATACCGGGGCGCTGGATATTGGCGAAGTGGCTTCCGTATTCAATAACGCGGGCGTTGTATTCAGCATGACCATGGCGGAATTCTGCTCCACCTCCACGCTGATATTCATGCTTATACTCATGTCGCCATGCGGCGGCGAGCAGAAGAAGCGCGCGACCATAATCCCGTCCTGCACGGGTCTTGGGACATTCGAGTATCTTATCCCGAAATATGTTATATACCCCGTGACCGTTTTTGCAGTAACGTTCGTTTCCTGCCTTATGGCGGGCGGTATCTGCAATCTGGTATTCACCGACGGCACGATAGACGCGGGAATGATGTTCCTTGCGGCACTGCTGTGCTCGGTCTACCTTGCGTTCATTCTTGTGGTGTATATGTCGATAGGGCTCTGCACCAGCCGTCCCGGCGTTGTGACGATATTCATGTACATCGGCGTCAGCATAGTGCAGATATTCCTGAATCAGCTCGGGCTGACAAAATTCCACCCGCTGACCCTGCGCTCCCTTGTCACCGGCGAGATGTTCACAGAGAGCTTCGTGCTTGCCGACGAGGCGGGAAGCATAGCAGTCGGAATAGCGCTTTCCGTTGTGATAGGCGTGATGATGTTCGTGCTCACACTCGCGGTGCAGAAAGGCACAAAGATAAATAACCAGATAGACAAACCTGAATTTTAATAGCAGAAATGGCGCTGATTGTTCAGCGCCATTTTTATTACTTGAAGTTGTAAAGCTGAATCTGCTCGAAGCCGTCAAGCAGGTCGCCGGACATCTTGAATGCCGCGTCAACTCCTCTTGCAACGCACTCGATAGGATTCTCCGCCACAAAGCAGGGGGCTCCGACATTATCCGAAATAAGCTCCGGAAGCCCGCCGAGCATCGCTCCGCCGCCGGTCAGCATGATCCCGTTGGAAAGGATATCTCCCACCAGCTCAGGCGGCGTGGATTCCAGCACCAGCTTGACCTGTTCAACTATCTCCATGGCGTTCTCATGTATAGCCTCGTAGATGTCCTTGTCGGTTATCTCTATGCTCTCCGGCAGACCTTTAAGCAGGTTCCTGCCGCGTATCGTCATCTTGACTTCCCCGGTGGGGTTGAATACGTTTGCTATCTCTATCTTCGCCTTTTCGGCGGTCTTTTCCCCGATGAGCACCTTGTACTTCTGCGTGATGTGGCGGATTATCGCCTGATCGAACTTGTTACCCGCCATCTTGATGGAACGGCTCTGCACGATTCCGTTAAAGGAAACTATCGCAACGTCCGCAGTTCCGCCGCCGATATCAACGACCATCGTGCCGTTCGGCTTGGAGATATCCACTCCCGCGCCGATAAGCGCCGCGATCGGTTCTTCAATGAGGAACACCTTGCGCGCGCCGGCGGACATAGCCGCCTCAACGACTGCGCGCCGCTCAACGTCCGTAACGGAAGAAGGCACGCAGAGGACTATGCGCGGCTTCATCATTGCGCCGCCGTTCACCATGTGGATAAATTCGCGTATCATCGCCTCTGTCATGTCGTTATCCGAGATAACGCCGTCTTTCAGGGGACGTACTGCAACGATGTACTCCGGCGTTCTGCCGATCATTCTGTAAGCCTCGGAGCCTACCGCAACTACCGCCTTTTTCTTCTTGTCGTATGCGACAACGGACGGTTCGTTCAGAACTATCCCCTTTCCGGCTATGGTGATGATTATGTTCGCGGTGCCAAGGTCTATGCCTATATCTAATGCCATGTTGTTCTCTCCATTCTTTCTATAAGCTCAGTAACGCAGCACCTGTACTGCGCATGAATTTTTCGCAATCCAACTTAGATTACATCATATCCTGCGGATATGATGTAATTGTCCGAATCGCACGGAGCAAATCTGTGATTTGCGTATGTGCGAGGACATTTTGATCTATAATAAACGCTATGCGCTTATTATATCATATCCGTAAGGATATGATATAATTTGCCGATATGCACGGAGTCCGCCATTGGCGGACGTATGTGCAAGGCATTCTGATCTATAATAAACGCTACGCGTTTATTATATCATAACCGCAAGGTTATGATATAATTTGCCGATATGCACGGAGTCCGCCATCGGCGGACGTATGTGCAAGGCATTTTGATCTATAATAAACGCTTTGCGTTTATTATATCATATTATGCCCCGGTTTGCAACATATTTTGCGGCTTCCTGCAAAAGAATTTCACGCTCGTTCGGGATATCGCCGTCCACAACCTTTTTCAGCAGATGCTTCATGACCTTTCCCATCAGCGGGGAGGGCGGGACTATCTCCCGGAGCGCGTTTCCGTCCACCGCCAGGGTCTTCATTGTGAAGCAGCACTCGGAAGCCAGCCGGTGAATACGGCTGATGACTGCGTACCATTCCGGAATACGGGAGCGTGCCTCCTCCTTTTTTGCAAGGTCGTCCGCGATATGCGCCATCGCTATATCGCAGGCGAGCTGCTCCCCGTGCTTTGCCAGAAGCCTGCGCACCGCCCTGTCGTCGTCTTTCAGCGGAGTATCGTGGTACTTCACTATCCGGCACACCCGCTCCCGCAGGGCGTTGCTGCATTTCAGCCGCCGGAGTATCTCGTCCGCTATTTCGGCGCTGTATGCCGCATGACAGTAGAAATGCCCCTCTCCGTTTTCGTCCCGGGTGAAGCACCTCGGCTTGCCGATATCATGGAACATCATTGCAAGGGTAAGCGGCAGGGCATTTTCCTTTCCCGCCGTAAGCTGCGCCGCGCTCTGCACCGCAAGCACCGTATGCTGATATACGTCAAGAAAGTGCCACTTTGAATGCTGCTTAAAGTCGAAAATGCCGCGAAGCTCCGGTATCATCACCGCGAAAATCTCCCGGAAACAGGTCATCACCCGCAGGATATTCTCCCCGGAGCGCCGCCCGGTGAGCAGCTTTGAAAGCTCCGCGAATATACGCTCTGCGGAAATATTGTTCAGCAGCCCCCGGCAGTCGAGCATTGCGGCGGCGGTTTTGTCCTCTATCCAGAAGCCCAGCGACGCCGAGAATCTCAGCCCCCGCAGAATGCGCAGAGCGTCCTCGCTGAAGCGCTTTTCCGGGTCGCCTATGCAGCGGATTATCCCGTTGTGGATATCGCCAGCTCCGCCGAATTCATCGAAAAAACCGCGCTTCGGGCTGTACGCTATTCCATTCATCGTGAAGTCCCGGCGGGCGATATCCTCGCGCAGGCTCCGCGTAAACGTCACGGAATCCGGACGGCGGCTGTCATGATATTCCCCATCGACCCGATAGGTGGTTATCTCCACAGGTACTCCATCGCTGATGACGGTTATCGTGCCGTGCTTTATTCCGGTCTCTATCACACGCATTCCGGCAAAGACGCGCTCTGTTTCCTCCGGAAGAGCCGACGTGGTAATGTCGAAATCGTGCGGAGTTATCCCCATAAGGCTGTCGCGCACGCAGCCTCCTACTATCCAAGCCTCATACCCGGCATTTTCGAGTTTGTCCAGAATTCCGGCTATATTTGACGGCACCTCCATGCGGCTCACCTCCATTTTCGGTAGATTCGGGCGATATCCTCCGCACTTAGCGCAGAAATGACACCGCCCGACCTTTTATTTTTCTGTCTTGTCCGGAAGCTCCTGCGGAGAATCCGCGCCCTTTTTCAGCTTTATCCTCGACATATTCCGTATCCTTGACCAGATGAACGCCAGCGCCACCAGCACAAGCTCCGGGATAGTCTGCCACAGCCTTGAAACCACGGAGACCACCATAGCGTCGCTCTGCGGCATGATAAGGCACAGCCCGGCAACGATGATACCCTCTCTTACGCCAAGACCGGACGGAGCGAATATCGCGAGGATTCCCATTATCGCGGAAACGCCCCAGATACCCGCGCAGAAAAGCAGCTCGGAGTACTCCACGGCGGGGTAGATGGATTTCGTCAGGATAAAGAAGCCCACGCCAACGATAAGCCAGTTGCCGATGAACAGCAGGACTACCTTTAACATCTGGGAGTACTTCATCGGGATTTTAAGGTCCTTCTTGAACAGCTTTCCGATGAGCCCGAGGAAGAAGTTGATTATCTTCGGGTGAATGCACACGAAGAACACCACGATAAGCGCCACGGTCAGCCACTTGTAGTTCTCCAGAAGCTCATTCGGGAAGAACAGCAGCGACACGATGAACAGCATAGCCGCACCCAGCAGCGTGCACACATTCTCGATGAAGAAGCACACCGTTACCTTGGCAAGCGGAGCGTCCTCCTCCTTGTAGTAGGTGAGGCGGGCGGCAAGCATGAACACCTTTCCGGGAATGTACTTTCCGAGAATGGAATACAGGTAGCTCGTCACCGCTTTTTCGTACTTTATCGCGCAGCCGTTCAGCTTTGTGATGTAATGCCACAATGACGCGAGGGTTATCTTGTAGACGAAATAGAACAGCATGGAGAACACGAATATCCCCATATCAACGTTCATTATCTTCTCGGAGAACTCGTCCCAGTTCTTCCAGAAGTACCACACCAGAAATACCACGACCAGTACGCCGAACAGTATTTTCAGTGCTTTCAGTATTGTTTTCTTATCAGGCTTTTTCATGTATTTCCCCCGGTCAGAAGCTCAGCAGCACCCTGATGAAGCACATATAGTAGTAGATGAACCAGGTCGGCATTTTCTCCAGCTTATCCAGCTTTTCGCGGCTGAAGGTCATGTTGCGCCAGCCGAGCTTAAACGCAAGCTTATGGTTCCACTTGCACCTTCCGGAAACATCGACTTTCAGCGTCCTGCCCATCTTTTCGAACATCTCCTGCTTTGCCTTTGCGCAGTTGAACTTGAACACAAGCGCACGCTTCTGGCTGCGGAGCATCTTGCTGTCGTCTATTCTGGAAGCGACTATCGCGCCGTCGTCCACTGCGGACTGGAACGCTTTCAGAGCGCGCTCATTCCGGATAACGCAGCTTGTGTGCTTTATGGGGTTCTTCTTCATCTCTTTCAGCCAGATATCGCCGAAGCTGATATCCGCCGTGTTGCAGTAGTGATCCTGGCATACCATGCAGCTCTCGCGGCTGAAGAAATACGCGTTCTTGTACGCGCATATCGTCTTGGGATAGCTGAGGGTCTTTTCGCTGCCGTCCTCGTACTGCACGGTGGAGAGCCCTCTCCAGTGGCCGCGGCGGTAATACAGCCGCTTTGCGCCCTCCAGCGGGATTTTCTTCTTGCGCAGGGGAACGAGGGTCGCGTTTTCGGTGTGGCTGCCGCTGCAGTAAAGTCCGAGCTTCAGCACTACCTTTTCCCGGAGCTCAGGCTCCTTTTCCAGCATGGAGGTGAACGCCCTCATCTGGCACGGAACCAGCACCACGGCAAGCTTTCCATTGAACTTCCGGAGCATATCAACGTGCTTCATCAGCGGCATGAACATATACACCGAGGAGGAACTTTCCATCAGCTCTTCCTTTGTGGTGGCGATGAATGTCTTGTAGCCGAGCTTTCCGTCCTTTATCTCGCTGCGTGTTACCCACGCGCCGTCTATCTCGCCCTTTTCGAGCATATGGCACAGCAGAGCCGTCACCATACCGCCGGAAGCGGCGTTGGCGCGTATATTCTCGTCGGCGGCGTAGCCCATGCGGCAGCATATATGCTCGCCCATGTAGTGCTCCGGGCGGTTGAAATCAAGCAGCTTTACCTTTTTCGGCTTTGCGTATACCTTGTCTATCTCCTCGCTTATGAAGCGGATATTGTCGCGGCTGCTCTCCAGCACTGCGGGGAGATTTTCCTTTATCTTCTCGCGGATATTCGGGCTTTCCTTGATGAAGCCCATGAACTTTATCTTCAGCGCGTCAAGCTCCAGCGCGGAGAAATCCACCGCGTACTCGCCCAGCCCGAACATATCGAGTACTTCCTTGTACTTGTGGCTCCAGCCTATCAGCAGCACCGGGGTGCACTTTTCAAGCGCGCCTATCATCGCATGGAATCTGGAAGCCACCAGAACCTCGCTGTGCGCCAGCAGCTCGCGTATCTCCTCCGGAGCCATCTCGCGCGGCTCCCACATAACGCGCGCCTTGTCGCGGACGGAGTTGTAGACCTCCGTGCAGATGATAAGGTCGTTGTTGCGGGGCTTCTCGCTGCCCTCCCGGGCGGCATTAGCGATGAGCAGCACGTTGTAGTCCTGCTCGTTGAGCCAGTTTATGAACTGCACCATGCAGCCCTTGTAGTCCTTGCCCATCTTCTCGCACTTGCCCTGAACGACGCTGCTTATGGACAGCGCTACCACGCGCTTGCGGAAAAACGGACTTTCTTCGCACAGCTTTTCCACTTTTTCGGCGTAATATTCACTGTCGGGCATGGAAAACGCTCCGTCTGCGCAGAGCTTCACGTTTTCGGTTATGCCTATGCCCGCGAGGTTTTCCTGCGTTATTTTTCCGCGGGCGCATATCAGCTTTATCTTCGGGAGAATCCACTTTGCAAGGAACTTGTTCCAGCCGCTCTTGAACGTGCCGAGCGCCTGCGAATACTTCACCACCGGGACTCCGCACAGCATGGGCACCGCCGCGCAGACGAACGCGTATGTGTTCATGATGAAGCCGCGGCTGTCAACGAACGATATCCCGGCCTCGTCTATAACTATATCGCACTGGGAATACGCCTTGATTATCTTGCACATCTCCAGCACCTTCCTGAACGGCGGGATATACCGCAGGAAGCTGTAAATCACCGCCAGCGGGAACGCAATGAACATCAGGCGCTCCGGCTTGGTGTTGACCACCTTTATGAAGTCGTATTTCTCCGGCATTTCCGCTATGAGCTTCCTGTCCGCGCCGGGGTAGGTGGACATCAGGTATATGTTCAGCTTCTCGCCGTAGCGCTCCTTAAGCTGCTTTATCGAGCTTTGCAGCATTGCCGCAGCGCCCTTGTTTCCGCTGAAGCAGGCGGCGGTTATGGCTATGTTTATGGGTTTCATTTGCTTGCTTCCTTTATCTTTATTTTGTTGGACATAACAATACAATTATATTGTATCACAGAAACACCGTTTTGTCAAAAGAAAAGTATGTGAAAACGCGGATAAAGTCCAAAAAAATCCTCGTTACCCCCTTAACATTTGCGCCGATTTATGTTATAATAATTTTGTATATTATAAAAAATCCGGGAACTACTGAAAGGAAATATATGGACGACAAAAAAGAAACACAGATCCCCGCAGAGCCTGAGGAGGTCAAAACTCCCGCCGAGCCTGAAACCGAGCCTGCCGACGGCGAATACACCGGAATGCCGAAATGGAAGGCAGGACTCCTGAAATGCCTGCCCATGCTGATAGTGCTTGCCTGCACCGGGCTTTTCATCTTCGGAATAAAGGCGGTCATCGGAATATTCTACAAGCCGCATGACGAGCTGTACACCAAAATGGACAACGGAACGGAATACACCATCGTGAAGTGCTATCAGAATCCCACATCCTACTTCTACGTTTACGACAGCGACAAGTTCGAGTGGAACGAGGCGGAATACGACAACGTTGCGGGCGAGCACAACGACGCGCACCTCCACAAGGTGCCGGAGGTGTATTTCGTGCTCAACGAGAGCGCTCCGGACATGGACAAGACCACGGTGAAACTCCTTGTCGAGGGCAACGGGCTTAAGGTGTTCCAGTTCGGGGAGTTCATACTCTACCGTCTGGAGGGGCAGTACGGAGTTTTCGCGCCGCTGAGGGACTACACCGAAAGCGCCACCGACCGCAAGAACGACCTCTACGTTGTACGCCAGCTCATGAAGAACGACAACTGGCAGGGCTTTGAAATGCCGTACCGCGACGACGAGAGCTTCTACGACATTCTCGAAAAGCTGGAATGGCACCTCGACAACCAGTACGGAGAGGATCATTCCACCTGACACCGCAGATACAGAAAAAACACACCGGCGCAGAGCGCCTGAAAGGAAAGATAAAATACATGGCTGATACAAGCTATCTCGACAAGATACGCAACTTCTGCATAATCGCACACATCGACCACGGAAAATCCACCCTCGCAGACCGTATTCTGGAGCAGACCCAGACTGTCGCCCTCCGCGACATGGAGGAGCAGCTCCTTGACAACATGGACATCGAGCGCGAGCGCGGCATCACGATAAAGGCGCGCGCAGTGCGCCTGAAATACCACGCGGACGACGGCGAGGACTACATCTTCAACCTCATCGACACCCCCGGTCATGTGGACTTCAACTACGAGGTCTCCCGCTCGCTGGTTGCATGCGAGGGAGCCCTGCTCATCGTTGACGCTTCTCAGGGAATCGAGGCGCAGACCCTTGCCAACACCTATCTCGCAGTGGAAAACGACCTCGAGGTAGTTCCGGTCATCAACAAGATAGACCTGCCCTCCGCGCACCCCGAGGAGGTCAAGGAGGAGATCGAGAACGTAATAGGCATTCCCGCCGATGACGCGCCGGAGATCTCCGCGAAGATGGGCATAAATATTCACGCCGTAATGGAGGCTGTCGTAAAGTCCATTCCCGCGCCCAAGGGCGACACCGAGGCTCCGCTGAAAGCGCTGATATTCGACAGCTACTACGACAGCTACAAGGGAGTTATAACCTACGTCCGCATTAAGGAGGGCACCGTAAAGCCCGGCGACAGGATAAAAATGATGGCTACCGGAGCGGAATTCACCGTTGTTGAAACCGGATTCATGGGCGCCACCGAGCTTGTTCCCTGCTCCGGGCTTAAGGCAGGCGAGGTAGGATATATCGCGGCTTCCATCAAGTCCATCGGCGAAACAAAGGTCGGCGACACCGTTACCTCCGCTGAAAACCCCGCCGCCGAGCCGCTCGCAGGCTACCGCGAGGTAAACCCGATGGTGTTCAGCGGTATCTATCCGGCGGACGGCGCGAAGTACGTTGACCTCCGGGACGCGCTGGAAAAGCTCCAGCTAAACGACGCTTCTCTGTCGTTCGAGCCGGAGACCTCCGTTGCGCTGGGCTTCGGCTTCCGCTGCGGATTCCTCGGACTGCTCCACATGGAGATAATCCAGGAGCGTATTGAGCGCGAGTACAACCTCGATATCATCACCACCGCGCCCTCCGTTGTCTACAAGATAGAGCTGACTGACGGCACCGTGAAGATGATAGACAACCCCACAAACTACCCCGACCCCTCCGAGATAGCGCAGGCTTATGAACCAGTTGTCAACGCGCATGTTTATGCGCCCTCGGATTATGTCGGCAACATCATGGAGCTCTGCCAGAACAGGCGCGGCACGTTCCGGGATATGAAGTATATCGACCAGAACCGCGTTGACCTGCACTATGAGCTCCCGCTGAATGAGATAGTTTACGACTTCTTCGACGCGCTGAAATCCCGCACACGCGGCTACGCAAGCTACGACTACGAGATGATGGGCTTCGTTCCGTCAAAGCTCGTTAAGCTGGATATCCTGCTCAACGGCGACGTTATAGACGCGCTTTCGTTCATCGTGCACAGCGACAAGGCATACGAGCGCGCCCGCAAGATGGCTGAAAAGCTAAAGGAGCATATCCCGCGGCAGATGTTCGAGATACCGATTCAGGCGGCTGTCGGCGGAAAGATAATCGCCCGCGAAACGATAAAGGCGCTCCGCAAGGACGTCCTCGCAAAGTGCTACGGCGGCGACATCACCCGAAAGAAGAAGCTGCTTGAAAAGCAGAAGGAGGGCAAGAAGCGCATGAGAGCCTTCGGTACCGTCGAAGTGCCGCAGGAGGCGTTCATGGCTGTCCTCAAGCTCGATGATGAATAATCGCGGGCTGTATATCCACGTCCCGTTCTGCGTGCGGAAATGCCCCTACTGCGATTTCTACTCCACTGCGGGAGCCGGAGAGCTCCGGCAGGAGTACGCGCGGGCGGTGGTGCGGAACATCCGGAATTACCCGGAGCAGTTCGACACAGTATATTTCGGCGGCGGAACCCCGAACCTCATCGCGGAATATATGGCGGATATCCTGTCCGCTGTGAACGCCGCTCCCGGGGCAGAGATATCCGCAGAATGCAACCCCGCGTCCGCGGATACCGGAACCCTCCGTATGATGAGAAGCGCCGGGGTAAACCGCATTTCCGTGGGAGTCCAGTCGCTCCAGGACGGGGAGCTGAAAAAGCTCGGCAGGCTGCATGATTCCGCACAGGCGCAGGAGCTTATCCTCGCCGCAAAGGAAGCCGGATTCGGCAGTATTTCCGCCGATGTTATGCTCGGTATCCCCGGGCAGACTGCGGAGTCCCTCACCGACACGATAGAGCGGCTGGCAGGGCTCCCGGTGCAGCACATCTCCGCGTATATGCTCACGCTGGAACCGGAAACGCCTTTCGGGAAAAATCCGCCCCCGGACATGGCGGACGACGAGAAAATGGCGGACCTCTACACGCTGTGTCAGGAGCTCTGCGAAAAGCACGGCTTCGCGCAGTACGAGATAAGCAATTTCGCCCGGGAGGGCTTCCGGTGCCGCCACAACCTGAAATACTGGCGGGACGAGGAATACCTCGGGATAGGCCCGGCGGCGCACTCATTCTACGGCGGGAAGCGCTTCGCCGTCCCGCGCGACCTGCATGGCTTCATAGATTCC